>JAHEGL010000514.1 GCA_024645145.1 Planktotalea sp. | reverse complement strand
GGTTGGCGCTTGCCTGCCTGATCTGCACGCTCGTCATTGGTCTGCCAGCAGCCTATGGGCTGGCCCGTCACCCCGGGTGGTTGTCGCGGCTATTGGAAGAATTTATCTCGCTGCCATTGGCCGTGCCCGGTTTGGCGCTTGCTTTGGCATTGCTGCAACTTTACGGCTCTATGAAAGGCTTTCGCGCCTCATGGGCGTTTATCCTGGTCGGGCATGTGCTATATACCCTGCCCTTTATGGTGCGTTCGATCCTGGCTGTTCTTGCTGCAATGGATTTGAAAACGCTTGAAGAAGGCGCTGCATCGCTAGGTGCTTCGCCCTGGCAAAGGTTTCGCGATATTGTTGTGCCCAATGCAATGCCGGGCATTCTGGCTGGTGCACTGACGGTCGTCACCCTGTCTATTGGGGAGTTTAACCTCACTTGGATGCTGCACACGCCCTACCTCAAAACGCTTCCCGTGGGGCTTGCCGATAGCTATGCGTCTATGCGCCTTGAAATTGCCTCGGCCTATACTCTCGTCTTTTTCGTAATGATCGTACCGCTTTTAATGGCCATGCAATGGGCCTCAGCGCGCGCACAAAGGATAACACAATGACTTTGCGTTTAACCAATACTGCCAAAACCTACCCCGATGGTACTAAAGCGTTGCTACCGACCGAACTTTCAGTTGGAAAAGGTGAAATTGTTTCGCTTCTTGGGCCTTCAGGTTGTGGCAAAACCACGTTGTTGCGGATTATAGCAGGGCTTGAGACGCCTGATGCAGGAAGCGATATTTGGTTTGACGATGACAATGTCACCGCCCTGTCCGTAGAGCGCCGGCAAGTTGGTATGGTCTTTCAATCCTACGCGTTATTTCCCAATATGTCAGTGCGCAAAAATATCGGCTATGGGCTAAAAATGCAAAAACTGCCAAAGTCAGAGATCGATGCACGCGTCACCGAAGTCTTGAATATGTGCCAACTTCAGCCCTTTGCCAATAGAGCGATCACGGCGCTATCCGGTGGTCAAAGACAGCGCGTTGCCTTAGCGCGCGCAATTGCACCGCGCCCAAGATTGCTATTGCTCGATGAGCCACTTTCGGCGTTGGATGCTTCTTTACGGGAAACTTTGCGGGATGAATTGGCCGTTCTGCTCCGCGAATTTAACATCACCGCGATCTTCGTGACGCATGACCAAGATGAAGCGATGGCCATCGCGGATCGGGTGGCTGTCATGTCGCATGGGCGCGTTGTTCAAAGTGGCACACCTGAAGATCTTTATCGCAATCCAACGTCATCATTTGTTGCTGGATTTGTAGGAAACGCCATGACGCTCAGTGGTAAAATAGACGGTAAGACCTTGCATTTAGAAGGAGGTCAATTGACCCTGCCAAAAAAAGGTGATGGACATACTATATTCGTGCGCGGTGAAGATGTTCAAATTGTTGAAACTGGGCCACTCCAAGGAACGGTGGAAACCGTGACCTTTTTGGGCACGCACTACCGGATCGGCATATCAGGCATCACCTCTTACGTAATTGCCTCAATCCACTCGGGGCATCAGGCACCTAAAGTAGGGGAGAAGATTAACGTCGCGATCTCCCCAGAAGCATTGATGCTTTTGCCAAAAGAGGTAGCTACGGCATGACACGAATTGTCCAGATTTCAGATCCACATATCGTGCCATTTGGACAGCTTGCATATGGGCAAGTCGACACTGCAAAGGCGCTCGCTGATTGTGTTGAAACAATAAATCGAAGTTTAGCTGAGATTGGTCCGGTGGATATGGTTATCGTTACTGGTGATTTGACTGATTTTGGCACCGAAGAAGAGTATTTGAGATTTCGGTCTCTGATGGAGCCGCTCACATTGCCATACCGCGCGGTGCCGGGGAATCATGATGATGTGGAGGTGATGCGGGCTTGCTTTTCTGATCAATCCTGGATGCCTTCGCAAGGCCCGATCAATTGGATTGAGCATTTTGATGGCCTTGCCTTGATCGGATTGGACAGCAGCGTGGCAGGGTCAGCTCACGGCCATTTAACCGATGAAACCCTAGTATTCCTGTCAAAAATGCTCAAGGCACAAAACGACAAGCCAACTATCGTTACAATGCATCATCCACCAGTTGTAACAGGCATCGAGAAGATGGATATTCAAAATTTGCGCGAGAGCGCACAACTGGAAACGATCTTATCTGGCTATAAGGGCGCATTACGCCTGACCTGCGGCCATATACACCGCAATATTGTGGCGCCTTTTGGGAATGTGATTTGTCAAATTGCTCCGGGTGTTTCGCATGCGGTTACGATGGACCTTCGAGCCGGCGCGCCCAATTGCCTGACCAAAGAGCCGGGTGGCTTTTTGTTGCACGACATAAGAGATGGAATCATGACCCATCACATTTCGATAGGGAATTACCCTGGTCCCTTTTTATTTTACCCAGATAAATGATCAATATACTTGGTCATTCTAAATTATCTTTCTGTTCTTAATACATAAATAAAAAGCACCTCAGGAAAGGCTCCTAAGGCGGGGTTAAAGCGTAAGCTGTAAGACGTAAGACGTAAGACGTAAGACGTAAGACGTAATATGTAAGTCGTAATACTTAATTCGTAATATATAATATATAA
>JAHEGL010000512.1 GCA_024645145.1 Planktotalea sp. | reverse complement strand
CCAAATAGATTTTGGCGAAAGTTCCAACTTACCTGGCCCAAATCCAAGCGCGACGTATGCGTTTCGCATAGCAGGACCAAAGACATAAAACACCAAACCATCGCCAATATCAGCTTGTTTTAACAGCCGAAGATAGCGCTGCGCATCTTCGGTTGAGGGGGCGAGATCATCGAGTTCGTGCCAGTAAAACGGTTTAGCCGTCCGCGACGCGAGCTCTGGAACAGGGTCGATCTGAACAAGGTTTTCTTCAATATACTTGCAAGTCCAGGTCTCTGGGAAACCTTCAAGGCGAACCACAGGCTCTTTGCCCAAACTCTCGGTCGTATTGTAACTGGCCATTACGACGCCAATGCTGCGAAAATACGATGCGAGAACATCCCAGAGCGCTTGGCTCGTTTCAGCACCGTGGATCTGAAACATTATATCGTCGAGCCGTTGCACAAGCTCGTCCTTCAGACTGGTTACACGAACAACTGAGCCCCATTAGCGCAAACTCTGCCAAGCAAGTTTACCGAAAGGTCAACCACTACGCACGCTCACACTTTTGTGACCTTTTCCATCAACGCCAGCGTTAATAGCTGAATTCACCGTAGATTTTACTCAGATCGCCTGCCCAATCGCCATGATACTTTTCAAGCAATTCATCGGCAGGCACTTGTCCGCTTTCAATACTTTCGTGAAGCGCGTTCAGGAAATGTGTTTCATCGGGAACCATTCCGCCTGAGCTAGCGCGCGCGCGCGCTTTTAGACCTGCATGGGAAATCGCCACCACTTCGCGCGCAAGATCATGCATTTTGATCCCGTTTGCTTCGGCCTGCAAACCATCAACGGAGGCCGCAACGCGCAACGCTTCACGGGTCTCTGCGTCCCATCCCTTCACAAGATCCCAAGCCGCATCGAGCGCTGTTTGGTCATAGGTCAATCCAACCCAAAATGCGGGCAATGCACAAAGGCGGCGCCAAGGCCCACCATCCGCACCGCGCATTTCAATGAACTTCTTCAGACGCGCTTCGGGGAAGGCTGTCGTCAAATGATCCGCCCAATCGCTCAGCGTAGGGGTCTCACCAGGTAGCGCTGGCAATTTCCCATTTAAGAAATCACGGAACGACATGCCCAAAGCGTTGATATACTTACCATCGCGGTAGACAAAATACATCGGAACATCGAGCGCATATTGCACCCAAGCCTCAAACCCGAACCCTTCATCAAACACAAATGGCAACATGCCTGTGCGCGCATCATCAAGGTTACGCCAAATCAGGCTGCGCCAGCTTTTGTGATTGTTAATCTTGCCCTCGAAAAAGGGTGAATTTGCGAACAAAGCAGTGGCCACAGGTTGCAGTGCAAGTGCCACACGCACTTTTTGCACCATGTCCGCTTCCGAGCCAAAGTCGAGGTTCACTTGAACAGTACAAGTCCGACGCATCATCGCCGTCCCCATAGTGCCAACCTCTTCCATGTAGTTGTTCATAAGCTTGTAACGGCCCTTGGGCATCAAGGGCATTTCTTCATGTTGCCACTCCGGCGCCGCGCCAAGCCCGATAAATCCGACGCCAATTTCATCCGAAATTGCGCGCACTTCGCGCAAGTGTTGGTTCACTTCATCGCACGTTTCATGGATGGTTTCCAAAGGTGCCCCAGACAACTCAAGCGCACCCCCCGGTTCAAGCGAAACGTTTGCACTGTCTTTTTCAAGCCCGATCAGATGCCCGCCTTCACGCACTTCTGCCCAACCATGCCGATCACGAAGACCTTCGAGAACTGCAACGATTGATCGCTCGCCTTCAAACGGCAAAGGAGCATGTGTATCTGTCAGGTAGCCAAATTTCTCGTGTTCTGTGCCAATCCGCCATTCGCTCTTAGGGCGACATCCTTCAGCCAAATATTCGGCCAATTGCTCGTGCCGCTCGATCGGTCCACCGCCGGATTGAGGAATAGACATATGCTGGCACCTTTCGGGTAACTTTGAGTCTTCTCAGACTTGGGCCGATTTTTTGAGGGTGTCAATGGAGCGATGATGCATCAAGACCCTGCAAATTTGCACAAAACTTTCAAGATCAACCCTGTCGCTACGCGGGTATAGATAGCATGCCCGCAATAGTGCAGCGCTAATAAGCGTCATTTTTGCTTGAAAAAGTGTATGTCGGAACTGATTACCCCACTTCGCTGTCATATCGGAGGAAATTATGTTCAATACAGTTGTGAAAAGGGTCTCTCAGCTTGGCCTTACCGTCGTAGCTATCAGTGCGACGCCAGCACTAGCCGCGCCAATATCCCCGCAATAAATACTAGCTTTGTACTCTGACTCTAGTAGCGTATCGGGGAGTGGCACTAACTTCAATTATTATGCTCCTGATGGATCCTTCAAAACCACAAACATAAAAATTGGTGAAGCTGGTAAGTGGTATGTTACTAACACTAGCAAGCTTTGTATCGTCACCGAAAACGAGCGCTGCTGGAAAATCACACAGACCAAAACTGAAGTTTGCTTTAATGCTAAAGGCAAGCGAAGCTGCCGTGCAAAAGATGCCTACATGAGAGGTGATCAAACCTTTGCTTACGTTAAGAAGTAACCACTACAAAGAAACTGTTACTTATTTAGCATTCTCGGCG
>JAHEGL010000506.1 GCA_024645145.1 Planktotalea sp. | reverse complement strand
AAATCAAGTTTTTCATGGAATAACCCCCCTGAGATAATCAAGTGCACTCGACGCCTGATGCCCGAGTGCTGCAAGCGCGAAATGCGCTCATAACCCGCTAAGTGCAAGGGGAAAACACCTGTATTTGGTGCAAAATGCGCGAATTGGCGCTTGAAGAACAGCGCATGCAAGGATACCGTGCACGCCTAGTTACACAGCTATCAAAGGATAAATCCCATAGCCCGCAGACCTCACAATGCGCCGCCACAGCGCGACACCGGACCTCGTGTAAATGACAAAATCCGCTCTCCGGAGATTCGCCTAATTGGCGCAGAGGGTGAAAACGTTGGTGTTATTCACCCCGCAAAAGCTTTGGTGATGGCAGAAGACGCCGGTCTTGATTTGGTAGAGATTTCGCCAAACGCCAATCCACCAGTTTGCAAAATCATGGATTTCGGTAAGTTTAAGTACGAAACCCAAAAGCGTGAAGCTGAAGCGCGTAAGAAACAGAAAATCATCGAGATTAAAGAGGTCAAATTCCGTCCGAATACGGATACGAACGACTACGAAGTCAAGATGCGGAATGTTTATAAGTTCTTGGAAAACGGCGATAAAGTTAAAGTTACTTTGCGCTTCCGTGGACGCGAAATGGCGCACTTGAACTTGGGTCGTGAACTGCTTGAGCGTGTCGCTGCCGACACCAAAGAGCACGGTCGCGTAGAGAACTTTCCAAAGATGGAAGGTCGCCAGATGGTGATGCTAATCGGTCCTTTGCCGAAGTAATATCGGCCACAATACGTTGATAGAAAGTCCGGCCCTTGCGCCGGACTTTTTGCGTTAAGCGCCTATGCGATGGCCGCTATGTGCTCACAAAAGCAGTTGACGAAATTATCAATGTTTTAGTCGCGATCGTTAAAAGGTTGCCGTGGTCTTAGGCGGGTCGGTATTTCCTTGAGTAATCCACCAACCCCCATACCAGCGATATCAGCACTGCTGACAGGCACGCCACAAAGGACACGACTGAGCACTTTATCAGCCCCGTTCAAAGCAGGGGAGCGTGCGCACCCAGGAAGCCCAATCACAGGCTTATTCGCGATGTCGCCTAAAAACAGCAGGTTCCCAGGATCAACCGGCATGCCAAAGCGTATCAAACGACCGCCTGCCAAGTTTAACGCGGCGGGCGCCACATCCAAGGGATCGGAGGTGGCGGAGCCTGTCAGGATCAAGATCACCTCGCCTTTTGCGGCTGCGATGGCGTCAACCAAAGGATCAAGACGATGCGCACATGTGAGGGTCTCGATAAGAGGGCTCTCAAGCGCGGCTAAACGGTTTGAGATTGCAGCGATGCCTTTGCTTTCGTCACTGCCTTCGCGGATTTGCGTGATGATCAAGGTCACGGTTTTACGCTCTGGATGTGCAAGAGAGATAGCGCCACGTGCAAAGCTGCAAGCCTTTGCAAGATCATCTTCCGGCACTGCATAAGATATCATTTTCACTGTCCCGAGCATGCCAGCGCTGTGCATTTGATGATACGGTGGCACTGTTGCAAAGCTGATCATCGGGTTGATATCATTGAGTTTTGTCAGGCCTTCTTCGTTCAGAATGGCAACCCCGGCACGATCCGAAATGATATTGACACGACCCGTCGCCGCAATGCTCGCGCTAAGGCCTGTGGTGCCCTCAAGCAAAGCCGCGCCAAGGCGACGTGCGGCTTCATTTTCCTCGATGTCGTCGGGTTCCAGCGTTGCTACTGTAATGTGGGGGATATGCGCTGCCGCAAGAAGAGCGATGTGACTGTCATCAAGCAAAACGCCCTTGCGCAAGCGGGTGCCGTTTGCATCCAAAGAATGCGCTAGAATGCTGCCTACGCAATCTTTCAAGGGACGCTGGCCAAACTTCACGGCGTGCCCTTGCGCAGCATTTGCACCATCTGCGCGATGATCGAAATCGCGATTTCCGCAGGGTTGCTTGCACCCAGATCAAGCCCTATTGGCCCTTGGATCCGTGCGCTCGCCTCAGTCGTGAAGCCTGCGGCTTGCAAACGCTCTAGGCGCTTCGCGTGGGTTCGTTTTGAACCGAGTGCACCAATGTAGGCGACACGACTTTTCAACGCGAGCTCTAAGACCGGATCATCCAGCTTTGGGTCATGGGTTAAGAGCACCAACGCGGTGCGTTCGTCCAAACCAAAGGCTTCTGCCGCATCCAACGGCCATTCATGAGACAGCTCTACATCGGGAAAGCGCAACGTACTTGCAAAACTCTCTCTTGGGTCGACAACAAGCGGATCGTACCCCGCCATTTTTGCCATTGGAACAAGGGCTTGCGTGATATGAACCGCGCCAACGACAAATAGGCGTAAGGGCGGATTGTGAATTGCAACGAACGTTGTGCCATCCTCTTCAAAGCCTGATCGGTCCATCGAAAAGCGCTGCTCATGTCCTTGCGTGGTCAAACTGCGCGTGCCTGATGCAGTGTTGACGACATAGGCAACCGGTTTGCGTGCGGCACGCGCTGCGACCAAGTCTGCTAACATCTCTTCGCCCAGCGCGCCGCCAACGGGTTCAAGCAAAATGCGGATGTTACCCCCACAGGCCAACCCAACCGCGAATGCATCACCGTCTGAGACGCCAAACTCCA
>JAHEGL010000095.1:11743-13207 GCA_024645145.1 Planktotalea sp. | reverse complement strand
ACACGAACAATCTGCGCATATCGCACAAGGCGTCGACAGTAGCGCTGACAAGAACGAAGGCGCGGGTGATCAGGGCATCATGTTCGGATACGCGACCAACGAAACCGACGCGCTTATGCCGGCCCCCATTCAATACAGCCACGCGATTTTGCGTCGCCTCGCTGAAGTGCGTAAGAACGGCACAGAGCCAACGCTTGGCCCTGACGCGAAAAGTCAGCTGTCTGTGGTTTACAAAGACGGCAAGCCTGTTGGCGTGTCCTCCATCGTTCTGTCCACACAACACCTTGATGAAAACATGACCTCCGCCGACGTACGCGCAGTTGTTGAGCCTTATATCCTCGAAGTGCTGCCAAATGGTTGGGTCAGCGATGCAACCGAGTGGCATGTGAACCCGACGGGTAAATTCGTTATTGGTGGTCCTGATGGCGATGCAGGTCTGACGGGTCGCAAGATTATCGTGGACACATATGGCGGCGCAGCCCCACACGGTGGCGGTGCGTTTTCTGGTAAAGATCCGACAAAAGTGGACCGTTCAGCAGCCTATGTTGCGCGTTATTTGGCTAAGAACGTCGTATCCTCCGGCATGGCTGAGCGTTGCACGATCCAGCTGTCCTATGCGATTGGCGTGTCCAAGCCGCTCTCAATCTATTGTGACACATTCGGCACAGGCCAAGTTGACGACGCCGCGATTGAGCAAGCGATTGATCAATGCATGGACCTGACCCCACGCGGCATCCGCGAGCATCTTGGCATGAACCGCCCAATCTATGAGCGCACGGCAGCCTATGGTCACTTCGGCCGCGAGCCGGAAGCAGACGGTGGTTTCTCATGGGAGAAAACCGATCTGGGTGAGGCGCTAAAGAAGGCGGTTTAACCCGCTTTACAAATATATGAACAAAGCCCTGCCCCTGCGGTGGGGCTTTGTCGTTTTCGGGATATGCCTATGGCGCGCTAGAGCTGTCCGCGCATGTTCCACAATTCTGGAAACAGTTCGACCTCAAGCATGCGGCGTAAGTATTTTACGCCAGATGTACCCCCTGTGCCGCGCTTGAAACCGATAATCCGTTCAACAGTCGTGACATGGTTGAACCGCCAACGACGGAAATAATCCTCGAGATCGACAAGCTTTTCCGCAAGCTCATAGAGCGACCAATGCGCGCGAGGGTTTTTATAGACGACTGTCCACGCATCCATGACTGCTGCCTGCGCCTTGTGAGGTTGATCGAGACAAAAGGTGTCAGGCGAAAACGTCACGCCCAATTCCTGCGCAAGCCGCTCGAGCGCCACATGATAGAGCGAACGGCGCTCCATTTCCTGACCAAGCATGTGATGCAGCTCGACGCGGTGCTCATGCACTTTCATCATTGAGATGATTGCGATTGCCCAAGATGAATTCGATCAAACGGTACTGATGCGATTGAAACCCAGAGGACGCACCTAAGTCATCGCGAAACTCGGTATATT
>JAHEGL010000095.1:1230-11733 GCA_024645145.1 Planktotalea sp. | reverse complement strand
GCCAAGCGCATCCACAACTCAGACGTTTGGTGCTGAATGATGAAAAGCATTTCATCATGCGCGTTTGATTGCAAATTTTGCGAGCCAAGGATTGGATTGAGCGAGAGATAGTCGATATAGCTCATGTCTTTGGCAAAAGACATTTTCGCGCCTTCTCGCTCTGGATCATATGCGGCCATAGCTAAGTCTCCAATCAGGTCTATAAATGCCTTTGATAGGGTTCGCCTAAACCAAGCCAAGGTAAACGCCAAGCTTGCTATCATCCGCAAGAAGCGTATTCAGGCGTCAAGTAAACTTGACAGGTCTCCTCATGACGTCCCGCCTACCCATCTTTTTCGTCGTCGCAACCGTCGCAATCGACGCAATGGGCATTGGCCTCATCATGCCAGTCATGCCCGATCTGTTGCGCGAAGTGGACGGCGGTGGATTAGGAGATGCTGCGATTTGGGGCGGTATTCTGGCGACGGCTTTCGCGGTGATGCAGTTCTTGTTCGGACCCATCGTCGGCTCGCTAAGCGATCAATATGGACGTAAGCCATTCTTGGTCGTGTCCCTAATTATTATGGCGTTCGACTATGTTTTGATGGCGCTTTCTGGGACGATCTGGCTTTTGCTGATCGGGCGACTTATCGGGGGCATTACCGCTGCGACCCACGCGACTGCGGCAGCCTATATCGCTGATGTGTCCGAGCCGGATCAAAAGGCCGCCAACTTCGGCCTTATCGGCGCAGGCTTTGGCATTGGCTTCGTCCTTGGACCGGTTATCGGCGGGCTACTGGCTGAATTTGGCACCCGTGCGCCGTTTTGGGCGGCTGCCGTTCTCGCCCTGACCAACGCCACCTTCGGTTGGTTCGTTCTGAAAGAAAGCGTGACGGACGCAACGCGACGTCCTTTCAAATGGAAACGCGCAAACCCGTTCGGCGCGTTCAAATCTATCGGCAGTTTTCCGGGACTTGGCGCATTGCTCTTGGTTTACTTCTTCTACCAAGTGTCCAGCGTCGTTTATCCAGCGGTTTGGTCCTTTTTCACAGCGGAACGCTTCGGTTGGTCGCCGGGCATTATCGGCCTCTCACTTGCGATTTTCGGGATATCCTTCGCATTGGTGCAGGGTTTGCTCGTCAGACCGTCGATCAACCGTTTTGGACACCGCAGAACCGTCATTATCGGTCTCATCCTTGAAGCGGTTGCGCTGTTTTTGATTGCCGCAATCTATTCGGGCAACGTTTTGCTGTGGTGCATCCCCTTTGCCGCGCTTGGCGCGATCGGGATGCCTGCGCTGCAAGGGATCATGTCACGGCGCGTGAGCGATGATGCACAGGGTGAATTGCAAGGAGTGCTGACCTCCGTCAATTCACTCGCCGCGATTATCGCGCCTTTGGTGATGACACGCAGCTTCGCCTATTTCACCGGACCAGAGACGCCGCTCTATCTGCCCGGTGCGCCGTTTATCATTGCGGGTGTGTTGATGGTGATCTCCGTGGTGATTTTCCAAATGCGTCGTCGCGCTTCCGTGACGTCATAAATTGAGCTGAATGTCGGAAACAGACTTGTGAGTCCGCCTGTCTTGGTCAAACGTTGAGCGCAAGTTTGGGAGAGAAACATGACCACAATTAAAGCCGCCGTTTGCCACGAATTTGGAAAACCCCTTAGCGTCGACGACGTCCAACTGCGCGCACCCGAAATGGGGGAAATCGAAGTCACCCTCGACGCTTGCGCGATCTGTCATTCCGACATTTCATATGCAGGTGGCGCTTGGGGTGGCTCACTTCCAGCAGTCTACGGTCATGAGGCGGCAGGGATCATCACCAGCCTCGGCGCTGGTGTAAACGGCTTGTCCCAAGGCGACAGCGTCGTCGTCACCTTGATCCGAGCTTGTGGAAACTGCGTGTGTTGCGCAGGCGGCGCACCCACTTTGTGCGAAACACCCTATGATGGCGATCACGGCCCCTTGAAAACAGCCGATGGTGGCAAACTTCACCAAGCCATGGCCTGCGGTGCCTTTGCTGAAAAAGTTGTCGTCGATCAGCGCCAAGTCGTCAAAATCGCGCCTGATATCCCCAAAGATGCTGCAGCCTTGCTGGCGTGCGGGGTGATTACAGGCGTGGGCGCAGTGGTGAACGCGGCCAAACTTAAAGCTGGTCAGGACGTTGTCGTGATTGGTGCCGGTGGGGTTGGCCTTAACGCTATTCAGGGCGCGCGTATTGCCGGTGCACGACGTATCATTGCTGTGGATATGAGCGAAGAAAAACTCGCCATCGCGCGCGATTTTGGGGCAACCGACGGTGTACTTGCGACATCTGAGAAGCCTTGGCGAGAGGCAAAAAACGCAATGGGACGCGGGGCTGATGCGGTCATCGTCACAGTAGGTGCCGCCGCTGCTTACACAGATGCGGCCCGGTATTTGGCCTATGGTGGCAAGGTGATCATGGTCGGCATGCCTGCGACGGGGGCAAAATCAGAATACGAAGCCGCAAACTTCGCCGCTGTCGGTCAATCGATGATCGGTTCCAAAATGGGCGATGCAGTGATTCAACGCGACATCCCTTGGATGGTGGATATGTATAGCCAAGGACGGCTGAAACTGGATGAGCTGATCTCTGGTCGCTGGTCCCTTGATCAAATCAACGAAGCCATAGAAGACACCAAATCCGGATCAGCCAAGCGCAATGTGATTATGTTCAAATGAAACTGCAAGACCTCGATATCATCGTCACCGCCCCCCCTGCTCCAGGCTGGGGTGGACGCTACTGGATCCTCGTCAAAGTCACGACAGATACGGGGATAACCGGTTGGGGCGAATGCTATGCCTCCTCGATTGGGCCAGAGGCGATGCGCCCCGTCATCGAGGATGTGTTTCAGCGACACATGCAAGGCGAGAACCCTGAGCACATCGAATTGATGTTCCGCCGCGCCTATTCTTCCGGCTTTACACAGCGCCCTGATTTGACTGTGATGGGGGCCTTCTCCGGTCTTGAGATCGCGTGCTGGGACATTCTTGGCAAAGCGCGCGAGCGCCCTGTTTACGCGCTGCTTGGCGGCAAGATGAACGAGCGCATTCGCGCCTACACCTACCTCTATCCCCTCCCACACCATGACATGACGGAATTCTGGACGTCACCAGAACTGGCCGCTGAAAGCGCGGCTGAGGCTGTTGCGCGCGGATATACAGCGGTCAAATTCGACCCCGCAGGTCCTTACACCTTGCGCGGCGGACATATGCCCGCGATGAGCGATATTTCCCAATCTGTCGCTTTTTGCAAAGCCATCCGCGAGGCCGTGGGCGACAAAGCAGACCTGCTATTTGGCACACATGGCCAGTTCAACACCGCTGGCGCGATCCGTCTTGGCCAAGCGCTTGAACCCTACTCTCCACTTTGGTTCGAAGAACCTACGCCGCCTGATCACATTGAGGACATGGCGCGTGTTGCACGCAATGTGCGCATCCCTGTCGCGACGGGTGAGCGCATGACAACGAAGTCAGAATTCGCAACTGTTTTGCGCGCGGGTGCTGCAGAAATCTTACAACCTGCGCTTGGGCGGGCTGGTGGCATCTGGGAAATGAAAAAAACCGCTGCCATCGCTGAAGTGTTCAACGCGCAAATGGCCCCCCATCTTTATGCAGGTCCGGTAGAATGGGCCGCGAACATCCACCTTGCCGCGTCCATACCTAACATCTTGATGGCTGAAACGATTGAAACACCATTCCACGATGCTTTGATCAAAAGCTCCATCAAAGTTGAAGACGGCTTTATAACACCGCCCTCGACGCCGGGGCTTGGGATCGACATCGACGAAGCACTCGCACGCGCACACCCCTACACGGGAAACGGGCTCCACCTGCAAATGCAAGCAGAGCCCTGTGACTACGTCAACGGAAACGCATTTAAAGGAGGCGCGCCAGTCCCAAAAGACTGACGCATTGCTTCATTTTTCCAGATAAACTCCCGACCCTTGGGTCGGAAAGCGAATTTTACGGAAAATTCGCAACGCGCTCTAAGCGCGTTCCCAAGGGCGCACAAACGAACCAAGCACATCGGTAATCGCGCTATCATCCTCTGAACTGGCTGACAGCTGCGCGACAAGCCCGCGCTTTTTGTCGTCCACAACAGAAGCGACCCGCGCCTCCAGACCAGCCGTCTCAAGCGCCTCATTGTAAACGCGTGTGATCGCGTCTTTGCGCAAGTCAGGCTTGAAGACCTTGCCTACCGCCGTCTTGGGCAGTTCTTCTAAAATGGTCATATGCTTGGGCTGCGCTGCGCGCTCATGCACTTGCGATTTACAGAACTCCAGTAACTCTTTTTCAGTGACTTTCGCACCAGCAACAAGCTCAACGAAGGCACAAGGCACCTCACCCGCATGTGCGTCAGGTTGACCAATCGCGCCCGCGAATGCGACAGCCTCGTGGCCCAAAAGTGCCTCCTCAATCTCTGCCGGATCAATGTTGTGACCGCCGCGAATGATGAGATCCTTCGCACGGCCTGTAATCCAGAGGTACTCATCCCCATCGAAACGACCTAGGTCGCCCGTGCGCAAGTACTCACCATGATAGAGATTACGGTTCTTATCCTCTTCCGTGTAGGTCGCGCCGACCATGACACCGGGGCTAGAAATGCAAATCTCGCCTACTTCTTCGGGCGCACATTCAATTGGCCCGTCTGGCGTGTCTTTCAGGATTTTGACGTCCGTATAAGGGAAGGTAATCCCGATGGAGCCGACTTTCTTTTCGCCGTCCACAGGATTGATCGAGGTCAAGCAGGTCGCTTCTGTCAGACCGTAGCCTTCAACAATCTGCACGCCAGTTGCCGCCTCAAAGCGTTTGAACAGCTCCAAAGGAAGCGGTGCAGACCCAGAGAACGCGTTCTTTACAGTGCTCACATCCGCATCGACAGGACGCTGCATCAACGCCGAAATTGCCGTGGGTACTGTGATAATGAAACTGATTTCCCAGCGCTCGATCAACTTCCAGAAATTGTCGAACACACCCTCGCCGCGATACCCTTGCGGCGTTGGGAAAACCACATGTGCACCGCTTGAAATAGCGGACATCAAGATGACGTGCACCGCGAATACGTGGAACAGCGGCAGCGGGCAGATCACATTGTCTTTTTCTGTATAGAGCAGCTCATGTCCGAGCCAACCATTGTAAATCATACCGTTGTAGGTGTGCTGCGCGACCTTGGGCATGCCTGTCGTGCCGCCTGTATGGAAGTACGCAGCAACGCGGTCCCCTTTGCTGTCGGGGAAATCAAGCGTTGTGTTCTGTTTGGCAACTTCTTTCACAAAGCTCATGACCTTGGCGTGATGCGAAACAGGGTTCTTTGGACGAACCAGCGGCACAATCCAGCTTTTAGGCGGCGTCAGATAGCGGTTCAGATCGACTTCCAGAACGGTCTTGACATTGGGTGCATGACGGACCGCTTCAGCGGTTTTCTGGGCAACGTCTGTCTTTGGGAACGCCTTGAGCGTGACAACAACCTTGGCATTGGTTTCGCGCAAGATTGCAGCGATCTGATTTGCCTCAAGTAGCGGGTTAATCGGGTTTACGATCCCTGCAACCATCCCGCCCAAAAGCGCCAATATCGTTTCATTTGCGTTTGGCAAAACATAGGCAACGACGTCTTTTTCACCCACGCCGAGTTTGCGCAACAAATTGGCCGTTTGCACAGTCTTGTCTAGTAATTCGGACCAGCTCAGAGTTTCGGCAGGGTCTTTTGGACCAGAGAAGAGTTGGTAGGTTACAGCTGGGCGATCTGGAAACTTTCCTGCCGTTTTGCTGAGCAATTGATGCAGCGTGACGGGCACGTCACGTTCTGCCCATGGCATTTGCGCCTCTAGAGCCTTCTTGTCTGCAATGGATGCAAATCCCATGGTTACTCCTCCCCTGAACCAATGTCCCTTTCGCACAACTTTATGCGCGCTGAAGTAAGATGAGTATGCAACGCCCCAAACGCAAGCATTCCCAAACGTAGTTTTGAGCTTTACGTGGATAAATTCGCGTCAATTGATCTAAATAACGCCTCAAAGGACTGATCGACTTTGCCAAACACGTCGATCTGTCTAAGCTTTGGCCATGCGGTACGCTTTACTATTTCTCTGTTTAACGTTGTCGGGCCTTGTCGCTTGCTCACGAATGGTCGACGTAATCGCCTATGAAATGACGATCGAGCGTGTAAAACGTAGCGACCCTCGCATCCCTCACTATCAAACCAAAGCTCTTGCAAACAGCTCGGTAGAGCGCTCATTAAAAGAGGCTGGTTTTACGTCCTTTCTTTGGTTGCATCCTGATCAGAGCGTATCGGAATGGTATGCAAATGATGCCGCGAGAACGAACGCTGTGAACGTTAAATCCGTTTCAAAAGCTTTGTTTTCCGCGCTCATTGGCGTTGATAAAACGCTAGATCTAAATGCTCCCATTGCGTCGTTTGCGGGGTGTGCTGTGCCTGACGCACTACAACCACTCAGCTTTGATACTTTGTTGAACATGACTGCGGGCTTCACCTTCACCGAAAATGTCTCAAGCGATATTTACGCTGCGCCAAATTGGGGGTGTCGCGCGATGCAACTGCCCAGCGAGGCGCGCTCTGGTGCGCGGTTCAACTATAACACGCTTCAATATCATCTTGCTGGCCTTGCATTGGCCGAGTACCGTGGCGTTGATGTCGCGACACTTTTTCAAAACGAAGTGCTCGACGCGATGGAGATCCAGTTAGATGGATGGATCAAAAACAGCGACGGTGATGTCTTTACCGGTAGTGAAATGCGCCTGCATCCCAAAGATATGCTTCGGTTTGGCGAGGTCTATTTGAATGACGGCCGCTTTAACGGCAAACATATCATCCCGAAAAGCTAGATCACGCAATCAAGGCAATCCCAGCGCAGCGACACAGGGCGCGTAGGGATCGATTACAGTTATGGTTGGTGGCTGACGAAGCTTGCCCGATACGATGCGCAATTTGCGGAAGGCTATGGCGGGCAAGCGATTGTTGTCGTGCCAGAAGCTGAGCAGGTCTTTGTGTTTACGGCACCCACAGGTGGCTTGGTGAGCGGCAAGAAACATGATGCGCGTATGGCCAGATTGCTTGCCTTGACCCAAGAGCTTCTCAAATGAAAAAGGGAGCGGCAAAACCACTCCCTCAAATCATATAGCGACAAAGCGTGTTTACGCTTCAACACCTTCCTGCGGAATACGCAGAACCTGGCCTGGATAGATCTTGTCAGGATGTGTGAGCATAGGCTTGTTCGCCTCAAAGATCGCGGTGTACTTTGAGCCATTGCCCAACGCTTTTTCCGCAACCGCCCAAAGCGTGTCGCCTTTTTCAACGGTATGGAACACAAGTGCCGCATCGCCATCATCTGCGTCGTCCGTCTCAACAGCGCCAATACCTGTCACGTTGCCAACTGCCAAAATGATCTTCTCGCGAATGGACGGGCTTACCGCACCAACACCTGCAACGCGCACTTTGTCGCCCTCAACCTGAAGATCGAGACCTTCTGCCTCAAGACCCAAATCAGCGACTTCTTTCTTCAGCTCGTCAACAGACGGCTCAGCATCGTCACCGCCAAATAGTTTCTTGCCGGCGTCTTTTGCAAAACTCCACAAACCCATCGTAATAATCCTTCTTGATAAGATCTGCGGATCTTTCGCGCGCAAACCTGCGCTACGCAAGAGGGAATTCAGATATCGTCAGCACCGGCCGTAAACTGAAGGCGTGCAAGGCGCGCATAAAGCCCACCTTCCGCAACCAACGCATCATGTGTGCCGACAGCGACAACACGCCCTGCTTCAAGCACAACAATACGATCCGCCTTTTTCACAGTCGCCAATCGGTGCGCCACGATCAGGGTCGTACGTCCTTGCGCCAGCTCATCGACCGCAAGCTGAACAGCACGTTCACTTTCCGCATCAAGCGCGCTTGTCGCTTCATCCAACAACAAAACAGGGGCATCGCGCAAAATGGCGCGCGCAATCGCAATACGCTGCTTTTGCCCCCCTGAGAGCATCACACCCCGTTCGCCCACATAGCTGTCAAACTTGTCCGGCAGAGCGTCGATAAAGTCATAAGCTGCCGCCGCTTTCGCTGCGGATTCGACTTCAGCATCTGTCGCATCTGGACGTCCAAAACGTATGTTTTCACGTGCGGAGGCAGCAAAGATAACAGGATCTTGCGGCACCAATGAAATATGCTTGCGAAACGCCTCACGCTCCATCTGCATCAGTGGCACCCCGTCAAGACGGATCACACCTGATTGCGGATCATAAAAGCGTTGGATCATCTGGATGATTGTCGTTTTACCGGCACCTGACGGGCCAACAAAGGCAACAGTTTCACCTGCTTTGATGTTGAGCGTAACGTCATCCAATGCCGCCGTTTCGGGACGTGTTGGGTAGCGGAACGAGACGTTTTCAAACGCGATTTCACCGCGCACAGGCGTCGCCAAATCAAGCGGTTCATCTGGGTCTGTCACCGTGTCTTCCGCATCCAGCAGTTCGACCAAACGTTCGGTCGCGCCTGCTGCTCGTTGTAATTCGCTCCAAATTTCAGACAGCGCTGCAACCGCACCAGCCACCATGACCGCGTAAATCACGAATTGCACCAATGCGCCTGTCGTCATCAAATCCGCACGCACATCACGCGCACCGATCCAAAGCACCCCAACGACGCCAGAAAAGACCAGAAAGATAACAATCATCGTCAGAAAGGCACGCACTGTGATGCGTCGGCGCGCGGCGTCAAAGCTCTTCTCTGTGAAATCAGAAAACTGGAGTTGGCTTTGTGTTTCGTGTGTGAACGCTTGCACGGTTTGGACCGATCCAAGCGTTTCAGACGCGTTGCCGGAGGATGCAGCGATCCAGTCTTGGTTTTCACGGCTGAGCACGCGCAACCTGCGCCCCATGACCAGAATCGGGACAATGACAGCAGGCACCAACAATAAGACAAGGCCCGTTAACTTGGCCGATGTGAACAGCATCAAGATTAAACCACCAATGAAGATCAGCACATTGCGCAGCGCCACCGAAATAGACGAGCCGATGACAGACAGGATCAGCGTTGTGTCCGTGGTAATCCGGCTGAGTACCTCACCTGTCATGATCTTTTCATAAAACTCCGGGCTCATGGAGATCACACGATCAAAGACAGCTTTGCGGATGTCTGCGACCACTCGTTCGCCCAAACGCGTCACCAACGCGTAACGCAGCGCCGTGCCCGCCGCCAAAAGCGCGGTGATTCCCAGCGCGGATGCAAAATACTGATCAAGCAAACCACCTGCCGCGCTTTCAAAATTATCCACCACACGGCGCACGGCCAATGGCAACAACAGCGACACCATCGCCGTCAGCGTCAATGCCAATGCGGCACAGACAACCAGTGTTTTGTAGGGTGCAAGGAACGGCCAGAGACGGCGAAGCGTCGCAAGTTCTTTAGATTTAGCGCGCTCCGCATCTGTCAGATTGGGGGCCAATTGGCTCGTATTTGAAGTCGTGTCGGTCGCCATGGATGTCCTCGATCGCGCAAATTTTCGCGCATTAAAGTGACCATAGCGCTCGGGTCAAGCGTGAGGACACATTGTGCGCTTATTTGACGTACTGTCTGTGTAGGGGATTTTGGAGCGGGCGGAGGGAATCGAACCCTCATCTTCAGTTTGGAAAACTGAGGTCTTAACCATTACACAACGCCCGCGGCCTTTGATGTCATAAGTCAGGCTCTCGCGAGGGTCAAGACGCTCGCGCACACAAATCCCGAAGTCTTCAAAACATCGAGTGAACAGCAATAATATCGGTTACGGTTTTGGCCTTATTTTGCCTCAATCTTGCCACGACTCAAACCTATGGATTTGGCAACGAACGCGCACACCCTGCGCAAAAGGAGTTATGCCATGTACAAGTCACTAATGTTTTCGATCGCGGCCCTTGGTTTGTGCGCTGCACAAAGCGCGAGCGCCGAACCATTTGATATCCAGATCGAAGAAGGCGCGTTTTATCCAGAAATCACATATTTGATTCCCGGCGATGAAGTGAAATTTGTGAACAACAACGGCGGCACGGTTAAAGTCATCTAGAGTGATGCGTCTTGGGATAGCGGTGAAATCAGCGAAGGCCAGAGCTACCTATTGAGCTTCACGCCTGAAACAAAGCTGAATTTCGCGCTCGCGTCAGATTCTGAAATAGCTGGCAGCCTGTCATTCGATCTTGCACCGCTCAATATGGATGACGAAGCTTTCGAGGAAGACGATTCCGGCGCAGCGCCAACAGCGTCAAAATAAATAGAAAGCGGTTCTATCAGATCCGCGCCGGTCGCGCGGTTTGAGTTGACCGCTCTATCCACGCGATGAAACGTAAGTAACTCGTCCGGCGCGGCCTGCATCAGCGGTGCTGCGCCTTTTCCTTGCTCACCGAGCCAGAGCGGCCAGTTTTCCATGCTTAGGATCACTGGCATGCGATGATGTATTGCGATGATACTTGTGTTGGCAGCGGTTGTAACAATCGCGCATGTACGGTGTTTG
>JAHEGL010000095.1:0-1220 GCA_024645145.1 Planktotalea sp. | reverse complement strand
CGTTCATTTCCCAGTCCTGCCAAATTCCGGCAAGTGCCAAGGGCGCTCCACCGCGCGCCTTTAGGTACCACGGATCGCGGCCGCCCTCTTGATCTTTGGTCCATTCATAAAACCCACTTGCTGGAATAAGACAGCGTCGTGCGCGGCATGCTGCTTTGAACGCAGGTTTATCGGCAATGGTTTCAACGCGCGCGTTGATGAGCAGTGGCCCACCTGTGGATGTTTCGTACCAATGCGGAATAAAACCCCAGCGCATCGGTGCGAGCTGACGACGTCCATCTTCACTACGCACCGTATGTACTTGGGTCGTTGGGCACACATTAAAATTTGGAACGTCGGGCAGATCGTTGGAAGGTTGGGCCGCAAAAAGCTGCGCCATCGCATCATTGGGAAGGGTCACTGCTAAACGTCCACACATCTCTTTTTCTTACAACATCCGCAAAGACGCGCTAATAGATTTTTAAATCAAAAATCTAATTCCATATTCTTTTTGAAGAATATGCCTGCTCGAAACGTTCGAAGGACGAAAACATGACCGGTTGCATCGTCACTTTTTCTGCTGATGGCCACACCCGCGCAATGGCGGATGCTATCGCAAGAGGAAGCGGTGGTCTTGTTCTTGACGTTACCAAACCAACAGAACGTGATTGGCAAAAACTCGATCAAGCCAGCGCTATCGTGATGGGTGCTCCGACATATATGGGTGGCCTGCCTTCACCGTTTGTAAAGTTCATTGAAACCGCCGCCAGCCGGTGGGACACAGCACAATGGCGCGACAAGCTCGCTGGCGGGTTTACCACCGCGCTGCATCCAGCTGGTGACAAGCTCAATGCTTTGATCTCCCTATTTATCTTTGCATCCAAAATGGGGATGGTCTGGATCAGCAACACTGAAACAGGCGCACCTGTTGTGCCTGAGAACGAAGGCATCAATACGGATGGGTCTTGGGTTGGCGTGACAGCCAGTGTCCCCAAAAGCGGCACCAAGATTTTGTCGGAAGGAGATTTGGAGACTGCGCGGCGGTATGGCATGCGCATGCGCGCAGCAATCGCGCGCTGGGAAAAGTAGGGGCGCAACACCTAAGCGCGACGCCCCCCCCAAGCTTTATTTCAAAGCGATACGACCATCGGTGTAAGGTGCATATGGGCCTTGTTCAGCCAAATATTCAGCCAATACATCCGCAACATCGGGTCCAAAATCATAAGCATCCTGCGCATCGC
>JAHEGL010000472.1 GCA_024645145.1 Planktotalea sp. | reverse complement strand
CATTTTATCACGGTGCGCTGACAGCTCTTTGGGGCTTTGTCCCTGCGCCTGTGCAGCCATGCCATCGACCAATTGTTTGATCACATCATCATCCAAACGCGGATCGCCCAGACCATCCCACCAGCCGTTGAACGTGTCTTTGAAATGGTCACAAAACGCCTGCAACCCACCTTCGCCAGCGCCCAGGTGAAATAGCGTCGTTGGTCCCATCGCTGCCCACCTCAATCCCGGTCCAGCCCACATCGCTTTGTCGATATCTTCAACACTTGCAACGCCTTCCACCGCCATGTGAACGGCCTCGCGCCAAACGGCAGCTTGCAGACGGTTAGCAACGTGTCCTGGCAGGCCTTTGTTGATGCGGATCGTGACTTTTCCTATGTCTTCATAGAACGCTTCTGTGCGGTCAAGAATCCCGGATCCCGTTTTCTCATTTGCAGTTAGCTCTACCAAAGGGATCAAGTGCGGCGGATTAAAAGGATGGCCCAAGATGAGCGGCTTGGGATCGCGCCAGCCCTCCTGCAAGGCTTCCAGCGTCAGCCCGGATGTCGAGCTAGAGACGATAACGTCATCTTCAAGCTCAGGTTCGATTTCAGCATAGGTCGCGTGTTTGATCAGAAGGCGCTCGGGCACGTTTTCTTGGATGAATTGTGCGCCTCTTACGGCTTCACTTGCAGTTGGCGCAAACCGAATTGCGTCAGGCGTGGCGCGTGCCGTCAGGCCCAATTCATCTAACGCGGGCCATGCTTTTTCAATGTAGGCACGCACAGATGCCTCAGCATTCGGATCAAGGTCAAAGACAGTGACACTGCGTCCCGATGCAAGAAAAATTGCGGCCCAGCTTGCGCCGATCACGCCCGCTCCGAGAATTGCTGTTCTTTCAATCTGAGACATCAGAACAACCCAGGATTTAAGGGCGAAGCAGCAGTCATGCCGCCGTCCACTGTGAACAATTGACCTGTTGCAAAAGACGACTCGTCTGAGGCCAACCAAAGCGCCATCGCAGCAATATCATCTGGTTTGCCAAAACGTTTGACCGCATGCCGGGCCAGAGCATCTGTTTTGGCTTTTGTTGGGTCTTTCGCTAGGTCGAACCCTGCGTCCAACATTCCTGTTTCGATCCATCCCGGACAGATTGCGTTGCACCGCACTGTCGGTCCGTGATCCACTGCGATAGAACGCGTAAGCCCATGAACAAAAGCCTTTGACGCGTTGTAGAGCGCCATAGATGGGTCTGCGACATTACCTGAAATTGACCCGATGTTTATGATAGAGCCGCCAGCGCGCATCTGTGGGATCACTGCTCGGCAGACATTAAAGACGCCCTTGGCGTTTGCCCCCATGACCAAATCCCAGTCGTCATCTGAGCTGTCCACGACTGTCTTTTCGACCTGCACGCCGGCGTTGTTCACCACGATATCCAGCGTACCGAGTTCCCGCACGGCGGCATTCACTGCCTGCGCATCAGAGACATCTAAAGACAACCAGCCAGCATCCAAACCATCCGGTGCAGGTCCGCGCCCGCAGGTGATCACTTTGGCCCCCTCAGTCATGAACATGTCAACAATGCCACGTCCGATGCCTTGCCTACCGCCCGTGACAAAGGCGCGTTTCCCCGACAACCGCATCAGTGCGCAACCATGACGTGACGGATCGCGGTATAGGCGTCAAGCGCATAGACAGACATGTCGCTGCCTGTACCTGAACCTTTCATCGCGGCCCATGGCATCTCTGGCGTAGCGACCCCGTGCGTGTTGACCCACGTGAAACCATAGCGCAGTTTTGAGCTCATCTGCATCGCGCGCCCCACGTCTTTGGTCCAGACAGACGACGCCAAGCCATACGGCCCAGAGTTGGCAATCTTTAGAGCCTCCTCCGCGTCGGAGAACCGCGATACGGTTACGACCGGTCCGAAGACTTCGCTACAGGCCACTTCGGCGTTGTTGTCTACATTGGCGATCACCGTCGGGTGGTAGAAAAAACCGTTCCCTTCACCGGCGCTACCGCCTGCGACGATCTCTGAATTGCTTCTGGCGCGATCTACAAAACCAGCGACGCGATCCCTTTGCGCGGCAGAGACCAGCGGGCCCATTTCTGTGCCCTCGGCTTTTGGTGCCCCGATCTGTATCTGGCCAACTTGGTCTGCAATCTTGGCAACAAGTTTGTCATAGGCACCGTCTGCCACCATCACACGGCACGGCTGCGCACAGTCCTGTCCCGCATTGAAATAGCTGCCATAGCGGATGGTCTCGGCCACTGCGTCCAGATCCGCATCATCGAAAACAATGACCGGGGCCTTGCCGCCCAGTTCCAGATGCACATGCCTGATTTGTTGCGACGCCGCGCGCATCGCGGCCATCCCCGTTGCTGGCGAGCCTGTAACGCTGATCCCTTCCATCTGTGGGCTATTGATCAACGCATCACCGACACTTGGTCCGCGCCCATGGATTACATTCAACACGCCTTTCGGCAGAACATCTTGCAGAAGCTCGGCCAGCCGCAGCGTCGACAGCGGGGTGATCTCAGAAGGTTTCAACACGACAGAACACCCCGCCGGGTGCTGTCAGACTAATGAGAACTCGCATCAGATTGCTGGCGCAGCCTGAACCTATGCGCTCAATAGTTGGCGCCACTCAGTAAGAGCGGCGG
>JAHEGL010000464.1 GCA_024645145.1 Planktotalea sp. | reverse complement strand
AGCCAATGCCGGTGTTGATGATTGTCGCACCTGCCATTTCGACAGCTTTGGCGAGCGTTATGACTTCGTCAAAAGTGGACCCGTTTGGCACAAGGTCGATCATGGAGAGGCGATAGATGATAATGAAATCGGTGCCGACAGCGTCGCGCACGCGGCGCACCACTTCTACAGGAAGGCGCATGCGGTTCTCGTAAGAGCCACCCCAACGATCCGTGCGTTTGTTGGTGTGGGTGACAAGGAACTGATTGAGGAAATACCCCTCAGAGCCCATGATCTCGACCCCATCGTAGCCCGCTTGTTGCGCGCGTGTTGCGGCGACAACGAAATCGTTGATCTGTTTTTCGATCCCTTCTTCGTCCAACTCTTTAGGCGGGAAAGGGGAGATCGGCGATTTCACCGCGCTCGCAGAGACACATTCAGGCCCATAGGCATAGCGTCCTGCGTGCAGGATTTGCATCGCGATCTTGCCATCTGCGTCGTGGACGCGATCGGTGACGGTCTTGTGGTTGGCAATATCTTCGTCGCTGAACAAACCCGCGGCACCGGGAAACACGCCGCCTTCTTTGCTCGGGGACATACCACCTGTGACGATCAATGCGGCCTGACCGCGTGCGCGTTCCGCATAGAATTCTGCAACACGGTTCCAGTCTTTGCTCTCTTCAAGTCCAGTGTGCATCGATCCCATCAGCACGCGATTTTTCAAAGTGGTAAAGCCAAGGTCAAGCGGTGCAAGCATGTGCGGATAGGTGGTCATAGATATCTCCCAAAGTTGGTATGAGAGTGCGCAAGGCATGGCGCAGAGTCACCCTAAACGCCGCGTCAATTTGCTTTACGTAATTTAGATGGGCGTCAGGGGTCTAAGTTGTCTCAACGCAATGGCGGCGAAAGGCGCGTTTGACGAGGTCCAATTCAGCCCTGAGCAGCGCAACTTCCGCACGGATGTCATCACTCACAGCATCGCCAGAAATAATCGTAAAGCTATCAAGCGTTTCGCCTGTGTCTTTATCAAAGATCAAAAAGGTCTGCGCACCGTCACCGATCAATTCGATGGGGATTGGAATGCGCACCGCCCATTGATTTGGCTCTTTGGTCTCTTTGAGTTGCAACTCGCCCAGTGGTTTGTCCAAGTGGGTTACACCCAAGTCCGGCTGCGTTCCGTTTTCATCAATCGCGGTGAGCACACCTTCCCAAACACCCTCAAACAGGCGCGTTTTGCTTAGTTCAAATGCACTCATTTTGCTGCTCTTTCAGTTGGGTGGGTTTGCGGTGTCATTGCTTTTACATCTCAGCCCGAGGGCGTCTGCTAAAGGTGAGGTCGCGCAGGGTCACTTGGTTCATCTGCGGGCCTTCAAAGATCAAATCAAGCCACATGTTGTCGATGCGCTTTTCGTTTAGCTTGGTGTAAGCCAGATCGAATTCCACCATTGGGACTTTTTGGTTCAAGGGCAACTCGCGTACGACCTGTTCTGTATTCGGCCCGTGCTTGATGTTTAAGCGGGCAAATATTTCAAGCGGTTTTTCCATTTCAATGATGGGTTCCAACCGGATTAAATGTTTGCGGCGCAAACCCACAACGCTCGCTTCAGGGAAATCAATCACTAAGGACAGGAAAGAGCCATCAAATTTGAAAACATCCATGCGCAGACCGTAGGGTGCCAAGTCTGCTTCGCGGGTATTGCGCAATTGGCGCGACGACAGCTCGGATAATTCGCAATCATGGTGCATCGAAATTTCGTTGCCGAGCATCGCTTTGCTTGGAGCTGTGGCCATGCCTTGCACTGGAAGCGGGCCACTCCATGCTTCGGGGCGCCAATCCCAGTCTGAATCGTGTGAGGTTTGAATGGCCTGACTGCCAATCAGGGGCAGCGCCAAGCGGTTGTCTGCTACATGCACAAAGCGGTTAAGATGGACCAAAAGAAGCCGCGCAGAGGCTCGCTGCTTGCGCAAGGCAGAGATGTGCGCACTTTTTGCACCGTCAGCAATACGTGCCCAGCGTCGTACCGAACGCTTGAACAACAATTTGCTCAGCATAGACTGTTTGTTCGCTGCCATGGTATTCAGTTACCTGCCTGATGAACTGCTCTCGGTTGTACTTTAACTAAATTAAGAGCGGTTTAACAAACGGGCAATGAAGCCTTGGCCACCTTTTTTTGTTGGTTCAACTGTTTCGGTTGTGGAATCTTTAGGCACATCTTTGAGTTGATTTTCTGCGTCAGTTTCGCTTGATGCATTAGAGGCCGCTGGTCCCAGTCCCAACAAAGACCCCTGTGTCGCAGAAATACCGCGCGCGAGGGAGGCCAAAAGCTCGGCACCCTCATCGGACGTCATTTCAGATCCTTTAGGCGCAAAAAGTCCTAACAGTAAAAGTCGCGTATCAAGTGCGGTTGCGCCGCGCCAATGGACCGGATCAGCAGCAGAGAAGACTTCATCGCCGCCAGTTGCGATCTGGATAAGCGCGAGATCGCCTTTTTGTTTGGACTGAAGGGTACGACGCGGACGTGTTGCATTTATCAAGTCCTGCCCACTTGGTGCAGCTGTGGTGCTTCCACGACGCGCAGAGATCTGCACGCTCATGACCGCGGTATCCTCACCTGCACCTTTACCATCCAAGGAGGAACACTTTGCAAGCATAGCGGAGCTTCTGCGCAG
>JAHEGL010000091.1 GCA_024645145.1 Planktotalea sp. | reverse complement strand
CATTGCTTATTCTCCCGGGACCATTGACGCGGCCGGAGCGGCCGATCTGTTTTCCATCACGCGCGCAGCCATCAGGGCAGCGGCGAGAAATAATAGAGCTTCAAACGCAAAGACAGAGCCAAAGGCAGGCCCGTCCGCGATAAAGTTGCGTGAAGTATCAACCAAGGCGGCACCCGTCAGGCCACCAAATCCTGCGGCAATCGCTTGGGATGCACCCCAAAGACCCATGCGCGTGCCTTCGCGTTGTGCACGTCCTTCAGAGGCAAGCGCCATCATCGAGCCAATCGCGGCAACCGCGAACATACCGTTGAAAAACCCAAGCGCGATAACCAGCGATTGCAGGCTGATCTGTGTTTGGGCGAACCCCGAAAGAGCGAGCATGATCAGCACGCCTGCGGACCCAAGGCAGCCCGCCATCACCCATGCTCGCAGCGAGCCTTTTTTCAAGCCAGTCGCAACGATACCAACGGTCAGCATTCCGATAAACACACCGCCGTTCTGCATCCCGCTGAGGGATGTGGATTGCCCTGGCGTGAAGCCAAAGACAAGACCGGCGTAGGGTTCAAGGATCAGTTCTTGCATGAAATACGCGTTCATCGACAAGAATATGAAAAGTGTGAAGTTGCGTGTTTTCCGCTCGCTCCAAACATCGCGCAGCCCTTCCATAAAAGGTGTGTGCGGTTCTGGTGTTGCTGCGGTCACGCGACGTTCGATGCCATAGATCGCAAGTGTGGTGAGAACAATTGCAGTGATTACGATGACACCAACGACACTCAACAAACGCTGGGGTGAATAGGGATCAAGGAAAGAGCCAGCTAGGCCAGCGGTGAGTGCGATACCAAAGATCATCATGAGCCATGTGATTGTCGCGGCGGCTGCACGGCGATGTGGCGCAGTTGCTGTGGCCATCAGCGCAAGCAATGACGTGCCAGAAGCACCGACACCAATGCCAATTAGTGCATAAGCAGCCACAGAAAGCGCCAAGGCAAGACCGTAGCTTTGCGCGAAAAGTGTAACAGCGAGAGTAGCACCAAAGCCGCCAAGGGCTAGTGCTATCATGCCGCCAATGATCCACTTTGTGCGATTACCGCCCGTATCCGAGGTAAAGCCCCAACGTGGCCGAGACAGCTGAATACCGTAGTGCAAACCAACCAGCATTCCGGGCAAGATTGCGGGTAGCGAGAATTCGACAACCATCAAGCGGTTGAGTGTTGAAGTGGTCAGAACAACAATTGCGCCGAGTGCCATTTGAACAAGGCCAAGACGGAAAATTTGTAGCCAAGATAGAGTCATCTTAAAGGCTCCTTAATGCGAATGCGGCAATCGTCATGCCGCTGACATAAAGCGTGACGCCTGTGCCGTTGTACCACGGCGCGCGCCCTTTTGGGTCGTTTAGCAGAACGCGCATTGCCCAGATTTGCAGTGCAAGTGCGGCGGAAATCGCAACTGCGAAAATGGGTTTGTCCCAAAGGATGAGAAGGGCGATCACCATTGCTTGTGGCACTGCCATGATCCAACAGGCTGCTTTTGCGGCGCGCTCGGGGCCAAGCGTGACGGGCAATGAATTAACACCCATCTGCCTATCGCCTTCGAGCGCCTTAAAATCGTTAAGTGTCATGATGCCATGCGCGCCGATACCGTAGAGGAGGGCAATCACAACAATCTGCCAGCTTGGCGCACCTGCGCTCAGCACCGTGGCACCAGTAAACCAAGGGAGGCTTTCATAGCTTAGGCCGACAAGCCCGGGACCCCACCAACCAGAACGTTTCATCCGAACAGGTTCAGCGGAATACGCCCAAGCGGCAAGAACGCCAAGAATAGTTGCTCCAAACCCCCATGGACCAAGAAACCAACCCACAAACAGCGAAAGCGCGGACATGGCAAGTGCGATCCAAAGTCCCCAACGACCGGGGATGCGACCCGATGGGATCGGGCGATCGGGCTCATTGATTGCATCTACATGACGGTCACACCAATCATTGGCTGCTTGGCTCATACCGCAGACAATTGGACCTGCGAGAATAATACCAAGGATCACCAAACCCAGTTGCGAGCTAGGTGCCACGCCAGAGGCGATCACCCCGCACAAGTAGGCCCACATTGGTGGGAACCACGTGATCGGTTTGATAAGACGCAGCATTGCTGCTGGTTCGGGAAAGTCCCTTTTTGGAAGATTGGCTAGATCTGTCATAGTGTAACTTTAAACTTACACACTACGAGTCGACAAGTGTAAAGTATAGTTTACATTACGTTCAATTTCAGGTGAACTTAGCGAATTCGGGGGGGAAATGCCTTTTATTTTCACTTTGATATTTGTTAACTCAGACCCGATATGTAAAGAACGACGCCCCAACCCTTTCCTTTTAACGGATGGGCGCTACATCATTCTTCCTAACTACAGGGAAATACAGCATGAAACTTTTTAGTATCCTCACCCTCGGTCTTGGCCTCGCAGCGGCACCACTTTTGGCAGACGGCCATGCGTCTGGCGATGCTGAAGCTGGCGAGAAAGTATTCAACAAGTGCAAAGCCTGCCACATGATTGTGGGCGACGATGGCACTGAGTATGTCAAAGGCAACAAGACAGGTCCAAACTTGTTCGGTCTTAACGAGCGTCAGCTTGGTTCCGTAGAAGGTTTTAAGTACGGCAAGTCCATCGTGGAGCTTGGCGAAACTGGCGTCGTATGGAACGAAGCAGAATTTGTAGAGTATGTCGCAGATCCAAAAAAATATCTGCAAGCAAAGCTTGATAACAAGAAGGCACGTTCCAAGATGTCCTTCAAGTTGCGCAAAGAAGAAGCAGCAGCAAACGTTTGGGCGTTTATCGTTTCAGCCGGCGCAGAGTAAATTTACTACATAATTATTAGAAAAGGCCTGCTATATTTAGCGGGCCTTTTTCTTTGGGCGCTTGGTGAACTGAATAGAAAGCAAAGCAGTGCAAAAACGCGTTCTTCTTCTTGGCGCAACAGGAACCGCCGGTCAGGGTGCCGCACGCGCTTTGCTTGCTCATGGTTATGACTTAACCTGCATTGTGCGCGACGGTCAAAAAGTGAACGCCTTGCCCACGGGCGCAAAACAAATCATCGCTTCAATTGCTGATTTTGATAAGAGCCAGTCGCGCTACTTTGACGACGAATCCTTTGATGTCGTTGTATCCTGCCTTGCCTCGCGCACGGGCGCGCCCAAGGACGCTTGGGCGATTGATCATGCAGCGCAATTGAAAGCGCTCTCAATGGCTAAATTGTTGGGCGCCAAGCACTTCATTTTGTTATCAGCAATCTGCGTTCAAAGGCCAAAGCTCGCATTTCAACATGCCAAACTTACGTTTGAAGAAGCTTTGATTGCTTCTGGTCTCACCTATTCTATTGTGCGCCCGACAGCGTTTTTCAAATCGCTCTCCGGTCAGGTAGAACGCGTGCGAAATGGCAAAGGGTTTTTGGTGTTTGGTGATGGCACACTGACCTCTTGCACGCCACTCAGTGACGATGATTTGGGGCGCTTTCTTGCCAATTGCATCTCTGATGAAACCAAACATAATCAGATTTTACCCATTGGCGGGCCGGGTCCTGCAATCACACCGATCGCTCAAGGCGAAGAGCTGGCGCGCCTGCTTGGGAAACCCGTGAAAATCAAGCGTGTGCCGGTTGCCTTGCTCGACGTGATTTATTGGGTGCTCAGAATTGGTGGGCTACTTAGCAAAAAATTGGCTGAAAAAGCGGAACTCGCCCAGATTGGGCGCTACTATGCGACTGAATCTATGCTGGTTTGGAATGCAGAAACGGGTGCCTATGATCGCGAACTTACGCCCTCAACAGGGACAGAGACGCTTTTTGAGCACTATGCACAGTTGATAAAAGAAAACCGCGCCGTGGAGCGCGGAGATCATTCTGTTTTCTGAAGCGTTGGGTGTTACGCGACAGCGTGTGCAATCGCACATTGCTTCCATAAGGATGTCAAAGCAGCGACCAAGTGATCGATATCCGCGTCCGAATGGAGCGGTGAGGGCGTAAAGCGCAAACGTTCCGTGCCTTTTGGAACTGTTGGATAGTTGATCGGCTGCACATAAATGCCCCACTCATCCATCAGGTAATCCGCAAGCATCTTGGTCTTTACCGGATCCTTGATCATCACGGGAATGATGTGACTGTCGTTCATCAAATGCGGGATACCCGCGCGATCAAGCCCTGCGCGCAGCTTTGCGACCTGTTCACGCTGGCGCTGGCGTTCAATGTTAGATTCTTTGAGATGCGCAATCGAAGTGCGCGCCGCTGCGGCAACTGCCGGAGGCAGGGCAGTTGTGAAGATAAATCCAGATGCGAAGCTTCGGATAAAGTCACAAAGCGCATCAGAACCTGTGATGAAACCACCCACAACGCCGTAAGCCTTGCCGAGTGTTCCCTCGATCAGCGTGATGCGATCCATCAAGCCTTCTTGCTCTGCGATACCGCCGCCACGTGGGCCATAAAGCCCGACAGCGTGCACTTCATCGAGGTAAGTCATTGCGCCGTATTTCTCAGCCACTTCAACAATCTCGCGGATTGGCGCAATATCGCCGTCCATGGAATAGACCGATTCAAATGCGATGATCTTAGGCGCATTTGCAGGAAGCGCTTGAAGCTTGGCTTCAAGGTCAGCAACGTCGTTGTGCTCCCATATGACCCTTTGCGCGCGCGAATGACGGATGCCTTCGATCATAGACGCGTGATTGCCGGAATCGCTTAGGATGATGCAGTCCTTGAGGCGACTTCCAAGCGTGCTGAGCGCGGCCCAGTTTGACACGTAGCCAGAGGTAAACAAAAGCGCGGCTTCTTTGTTATGAAGATCTGCCAGCTCACGCTCGAGCAGCAGGTGGTCATGATTGGTGCCAGAAATGTTGCGTGTGCCGCCAGCGCCTGTGCCAGTGCGTTTCACAGCTTCGCACATTGCATCAATCACAACCTGATTTTGACCCATGCCCAAATAGTCGTTTGAACACCAGACCGTCACATCGCGCACTTCACCATTTTGGTGATTGCCTGCAAGTGGAAATTTACCACAACTGCGTTCAAGCTCGGCAAAAACGCGGTAGTTGCCTTCGTCTTTCAACGTGTTGAGCTGGTCTTGGAATAGTGAATCAAAGTTCATGGGACTGTCCTGTCGTAGAGGTCGTAGGCAGCGAAGGAAGCATCCAGCGCCATAGTTTCGCATCTGGTAGTGGAATAACCATCAACCAATGCTCTAAAGTGGCCAAAGCAGATAGCGCAAGGAGTAGGGCAAAGCCCACAAGCGCCGGTGTTGTTTCAGCAGTGAATAGGCGTTCAGCAAAGCACGCAGTGGCGAAGCCGAGAAACGTAACGCCAAGGACGAAAGCGATCGTGATATTGCCTTGACGAAAGTAGCTTTTGAGGTGCTCAAGCGGCTTTGGCACGAATTCCGTGTTGATCCGTGGCACACCAAAGAAAAGGTTGAGCTTGGCCGAAATGCGCGCTGCAAACAGCGTAAGATACGCCCAAAATCCAAATGTGTTCTCAGAGCCAATGGTCGCAACCGTGACAATGAGCATCCCGATAAGCAACAATAACTCATGATAGGAAAGCGTATGCCATGCGCGCACAAAACGTGCCCAACCCTGCAAATGCTCAGGGCAGGGTGCGCGCTCTGGCCCTGTGATAATTCCGGACAGGAACGCAAGTTCGATCCACCCCCAAACCAGCAGAACCGAGAGGAACGACACATAGACATTTGCAACGCTCAACGTGCTAGCAGACAGGACCAAGCCTGCAGTGCCAAGCGCGAAGAGCGGCACAGACAGCACAACATTTCTACCATGCGCCGCGCAACCAAATTTGTCCGCCCTGCGCACAACAAGCAATATGATCCCGGTGAAGAACCACCAAGAAAATATCGCCAAAAGCGCTGCTATCCAGGGCGAGCTGAGCATTAGTAAGCGGGCTCCATACGAGGGCTGACAGGCACCTCGTTCTTGATTGCAGGGATCGTAAAGATCGACACAAACGCAACTGCTGCTTTCGCCATACCCCCAACACGGCTCACAAATCCAAGCACACCGCCGCGCTTTTTCGCAGCTGCCACTTGACGTGACGCCGCTTCCATACGGTCCAGATTTGGACGCCAGCGCGGGTGATCGATGTCCAAAGTCATCGGGAAGACCTGCTTGGAAATCTCTGACGTCTTGCGGAACACTTCTTGCCCATACCATGTCACATCCACACCAAGCGCTTCATGGAACAAGGGACGCTGATGATCGCGCACCCACATCGTTGAATAGACGGCCGTCAGGAAGAATTTGATCCAGAGCTTGTTCATCCAAGTTTCTGTCAGCTTCGCATCTGTCTTCAACAACAAAGCGAACGCTTCACCATGTGAGAACTCGTCGTTGCACCACTCGCGGAACCACTTGAAAATCGGGTGGAACATCAGCTCTGGGTTCTTTTCTAGATGGCGATAGATCGTGATGTAGCGTGCATAGCCGATCTTTTCAGAAAGGTATGTCGCATAATAAATGAACTTCGGGCGGAAGTAGGTGTACTTCTTTTGCTGGGTCAGAAACCCGAGGTTCACGCGAATACCCGCTTCGCGCAGCGCATCGTTGATAAACCCTGCATGGCGTGCTTCGTCGCGCGCCATAAGTTGAAAGAGCGTTGTGATGTCCTCGTTAGAACCACGGCGCTTCATCTCTTTATAAAGCACACAGCCCGAGAATTCAGCGGTACAGGATGAAATCAGAAAATCGATGAACTCGGCTTTCAGCGCAGGGTCCATTCCGTCCCAATCTGCTTCCCACTCATCGGTCTTTTTGAAGTGACCTTTGTTTGGGTCCGACTTCATCTGGTTAATCAAAAAATCCCATTCACCGCGCACGGGTGACACATCAATCGCATCCATTTCTGCGAAATCTGTGGTGTAAAAGCGAGGGGTCAAAAGCGTGTTTTGCATCGCAACTTCAGTCGCCTTTTCAGACGTCATCAGATCTGCATTGTCAAGCGCGTCTTGGGCCGCAATGGCTTCTTCTGCAGTGTTGGCGAAGGCGGAGTGGACAGGAGCGTTCATGACAGCACCTCTTCAGAAAAGGAAAATTCACAGAGTTCCATTAACTCGAAATCGCCAGTGGCGCGGGTCCAGAGTTGTTCCAGCTTAGAGGCGCGTGTAATCGTTGCGATACGCTCTTCCTCAACCAGTTCGCCGTAAGCGGCCATGATTTCAGGCCCCTGCACTTGCACGCTATCACCGGGGTTCACGACAGCCCCGTTATTGAATTTCACATGTGCAGATAGCTCTTCAAAGCGGTGCGAGATGGTCACCGTGCACGGTGCGGTTTCCTTTGATCTTGTGATAAGTCCCATTTTAAGTGTCCCTTTAAGTAAATTTTCAATCAAGCAGCTTGGCGAAAGCTGCTACATTGTCTTTTCCGTAACCGATCAGCTCGATCTTCCAATCAGTTGTGTCGTCGAGAATCCCAACATGCCCGTTTTCACGCAGTACCACGCGGATAGGTGCGTCAGATGATGCATCTTGCACCAAACGCTCGCGCGTTACGGCAACCCAGATCACGTCGATAAAGCCCTTCTTCGCATCGGTGGAATGCGCAAGCAGGCTCCCTGAGGTATCATAGACACCAACACCTTCACTACGCGAGCCTTTTAGTGTGACGCTAATTTCTTTCACGATGTCGCTATGAGCAACAACCGATGTTACTTCGCGTCCCGTGAAACGTGCGGCACCCACCAGCAACAGGCTCGCAGCCATCAAGGTAAACATTGCGACAACAAGAAACTTTGGGACCATTTCGCGGTCACGATGTTTCATTTGATTAGAAAGTGCATTGAAAGAGGCCATTAGACTTACTCCGCTGCAATGCCATCGGTGCCAAGATCAAGGGTCTCGGTACGCGTGACTTGTGGTTGAGAGACGCGTGTTTCAGCGGCCTCTGCGAAAATAGCGGCAACTTTGGCAACCTCGGGAATAGCGCGCAACGCGGGTTGTGTGCGGCGCATGTGCCAAGGGCGGACATGGGGCCATGTCATGAGATATGACAAACGCGTGTCACCGATCAGTTCTAGCGTGATTGTGCCCATTCCGGTAGAGCGCACAGCTGCCTGAGCATTCCCGATGCAGACGTAGGGCAGATTCAACGTCATCGTCAAAGCCGCGCCAATCCGCATGCACACGCGTTTATTAGTGAGCGTGTAGATCGTGCTGCGCGCTTGAACTGTCGCAATCATGTAAATCAGCAGCGCGACTACGATACCCGCAAGCACGAATGGAACACCGTGCAAAAGGGCAGTGGTGAAAGGAACATCCGCAGAGGATACGCCAACGCGCCAAATCGTCAGAAAGACGAAATAGCCGATCACCCAGTTGAGCGCCCACGCGTCTTTGGCGAGACGCAGCGCATTGGGGCTGCCTTGCCACAGGATCTCTTCATCCTTTGGCAAGTCTTCAGGTAGGCCCCTGACGGGTTCGAAATTATAGTCATCATGGTGCATTTTAGTGTCCCTCGAATGTCATTGCCGGACCCTGGCGAAAAGCCCGGCAATTTGTTTTTACAGAAGTGGCTCGGAACGGGACGGATCCGCATAAAGCGTACCGCCACCGTAATAGGCCATGATCTTTTCCTCTTCCAAAAGCGTGATCTGCTCATCGCTTTTGATGCCTGGAACGTCTGCGAAATGTGCACCGTAAAGCGAACGGACCTTAACGTGATCGCCTTTGATGCGGCAGAAGTTGATAGGCAGCAGACGCGTCTGGCCTGATCCTTCAGGGTTCAAATCAATCGTCAAGAAACGTACCAATTGCTCAGGCACGTCCACCCACATATCGATGCAGCGGCCGATGATTTCACCGTCGCCTGCCATCACAACCAAACCACGCGGGTCACGACCTGCAGAGAACGCGAAGTCTGGCAGCTTAGAAAGTGGCTTGATCTTAACGTGACCGTGCGCATCAAGCTCAGGATGATCATGGCGCGGTGCCCAAGCACCTGGCCCAACGCCATCAAGCATTGGATTGCCCGTTGGAATATAAGGCGAGCCTGCAGCGCGCGATGACTGTTCAAGCGCTAGATCATCACGATCGCCACGCTGACCTGATGGAACCGTCAACTCACCGCGACCTTCGGACAGGATAAATGTCTTGTCTTTAGGAACAGGGAACGGACCTTGGTTAGGTGCTGCGTTGCCTTCTTCGTCTTGCAAAGGATATCCTTCGCGCATGTTTTCAGTCTGAAGATAGAATACCAACAGAGCGAAAAAGATCCAAAACATCCAAATCGCGGCGCTCGCGAGATCAAAGTTTCCAAAAAATTCAGTGCCAACCATAGTCGCCTCCTATGCGGTCATGTGGGAAAATCAGACAGCTCTAGGCTGCGTGTTTCTGATGCGTGAAGTCCCTTGGCACGCACGAGCGGACCAAGAGCGATGAGAGTGATGAAAAGCAGCCCGATTTCGAGCTGATAAACGACGGAATATCCAACGGATGGAGAGGTCAATGCGCTGCCAAGAGCACCGCTTTGACCAGCGGTGTTTACGAGATCGCGAATCGCACCACCGATGAAGATTGAAAGGCCAGCGCCAGTTGCTTGGGCTGCGCCCCAGACACCAAGTGCAAGTCCACGACCTGCCGCGCCTTTGACTTCGACAGTCATTGCAGCAGTCAGAGTCGCAACAGCGAAAAGTCCGCCGCCAAGCCCGATCAATGCCGCACCGATGAAGAAAAGAACAGGAGAGGACAGTGGTGCCGACAAAAGCACAGCGCTAAACGCGGCAATTCCAATAATGACTCCTCGGCCGCCCATGCGAAACGGGTCAATCCCTTGAGACAACCAACGCGCTGCGAGACCAAATCCAAGGAGTGCACCGCCCGCCCACATTGCTGTCAGCAAAGTGGTAGACGACACAGACAGTCCAAGGATTTCACCGCCATAAGGCTCTAGCAAAACGTCCTGCATGTTAAACGCCATCGTACCAATAAAGATCGTCACAATCAGACGCACAACGCTGCTGTCTTGCGTAAAGTCAGACCAAGCCGCGCTAAACGCAGGCTTAGGCGCGCTGCGTTCTTGGGTACTCATAGGCGAGAGTTTTTCTTGCTTCCAAAGCGCGATCACGTTCAGAACCAGCGTCATCACAGCAGCGCCTTGAACGACTTGAACCAGCAAAAGCGAAGAATAGTCGCGCAACAACGTACCAATGATCAGGGCAGAGAAACCCATCCCGAGCAGATACATCACATAAAGAAGTGAAACCACTTTGGCGCGTGTTTCCTCTGATGCACGATCCGCCGCCAAAGCCAGACCCGCGGTTTGCGTCATATGCATGCCAAGACCTGTCAGCAGAAACGCCAGCGCCGCTGCGACTTGGCCAAACATGCCCACGTCCACCGCAGTATCACCCGCGAGAACCAATAGGGCCATCGGCATAATCGCAAGACCGCCAAACTGCCAAATCGTGCCAAACCAAAGATATGGCACGCGCTTCCAACCAATCGCAGAGCGATAGTTGTCAGACTTGAACCCGAGAAGCGCACGGAACGGCGCAATCAAAACCGGGATCGCAATCATCAAAGCAACGATCATCGCAGGCACTGACAACTCAACAATCATCACGCGGTTAAGCGTGCCCAAAAGCATCACCGCCGCCATGCCCACAGAAATCTGGAACAACGACAGACGCAAAAGCTGCATAAGGGGCAAGCCCTCGCTCGCGGCATCCGCGAACGGCAGCATTTTCAGCGTCATATTCTTGACGATGTTCTTGCTCGCGATCATGCCCGGAACTCCAGCGCTTGGCTGATGTAAAAGCCTGATGACACGCGTTCGATCTCGCGAATTTTGCCTTTTGTCGCAGCCGCGATTTTATATGATTGATGCGGAATCATTGTGGGTGAGCGATCTGCACGCGGAAAGAGTTTACCAACACGCCACATTGCCATCAAAAGGGGTGTACGCGGTGCCACGGTGAAAACCATGTTGTTGCTCAGACGCGGCGCGATCTCATTTAGGATCCGACCAATGTCATCCGCTGTGTAATAGATCAGGCTGTCCATCGCGACGATATGGTCAAAACCGCCAAGGCGCTTGTCGAGCATATCACCCGCAGAAAAAGTGAGGGACCCGCGCACGCGATCGGGACGTCGCTTGTTCGCAATGTCCACAAGTTGCGGAGAAATATCAACGCCAACAACATCCGCGCCACGTTTGGCCAGTTCAAACGCCAAAGCTCCTGTGCCACAACCCGCGTCCAAAATGCGCGCGCCGCGCAGATCATCAGGTAGCTGAGCAATTAATAAATCGCGCATCCGGTCACGGCCCGCGCGCACGGTTGCGCGAATACCCGACACGGGCGCATCTGATGTCAGCTGCTCCCATGTGCGGGTCGCGGTCTTGTCGAAATAGGTTTCGACGCGCGTGCGTGTGGCTTCATAGCTCATCTTTAGTCGAACCCAAGCAATTCAAAGATTTCACGGTCAGGTAGGGGATCCGGCGCAAGCGGCAGCGTGCCGTTATAAAGCGTCTCAGCAAGGCGGATGTATTCCTTGCGCACCTGCACGATGTCTTCTTCGTCAGGCATCTCGAACAAGGTCTTTTTCTTCAGACGTGAGCGGCGGATTGCATCAAGGTCTGGCATGTGTGCGATGCGGCTGAAACCAACGGTGTCACAGTAACGATCCACCTCATCCGTGTCCTTGGAGCGGTTCGCAACGCAACCCGCGAGACGCACTTTGTAGTTCTTCGATTTCGCCTGAACCGCTGCGATAATCCGGTTCATCGCATAAATGCTGTCAAAGTCATTCGCCGTCACGATCAGCGCACGATCCGCATGTTGCAATGGGGCTGCAAAGCCACCGCAAACAACATCGCCGAGTACGTCGAAAATCACAACGTCTGTGTCTTCCAGCATATGATGTTGCTTGAGCAATTTCACCGTCTGGCCAACCACATAACCGCCACAGCCCGTTCCCGCAGGCGGACCGCCAGCTTCGACGCACTTAACGCCGTTGTAACCGTCAGCGACGTAGTCTTCGGGACGCAGCTCTTCCGCGTGAAAATCAACGCTTTTCAGGATGTCGATCACAGTGGGCTGCAAGCGACCCGTCAGCGTAAATGTGCTGTCATGCTTGGGGTCACAACCGATCTGTAAGACGCGGTGTCCAAGCTTGGAGAACGCGGCAGACAGGTTGCTCGACGTCGTCGATTTGCCGATGCCGCCTTTGCCGTAAACGCTGAAAACCTTCGCGCCTTCGATCTTTGAACTTTCGTCCTGATGGACCTGAACAGATCCTTCACCGTCCCCACCAAGGTTGGGAATGCTTCTATCAAGTGGGCTCATGAGTTTAGTCCCTTTCCAATAATTTGGGTCATTCGGCTGCAATGCCCTCTAATCTGTCTTCAATGGCGTCGGCTGCGTTTTGAAGCGCTTCCAACGTGTCTGAGTCTGGTGTCCAGTAGTCACGATCCGAAGCTTCGAGCAGGCGGTTTGCCATGCGCATCGAGGCTTGCGGGTTAAGATCGGCAAGACGTTTGCGCATTGCATCATCGAGCACGAAAGTTTCTGACAGCTCTTGGTAGATCCAAGGATCAACCTTGCCAGTTGTGGCAGACCAACCAACCGTATTCGTGATATGCGCTTCGATCTGGCGCACGCCTTCATGGCCATGCTTCAGAAGCGGTTCGTAGAATTTCGGGTTCAAACTGCGCGCACGTGTTTCAAGCGAAACCTGCTCTTGCAAGCTGCGCACCTTAGCACCACCCCGAGTTTGATCACCGATATAGACAGGCGTTTCCGCACCATTCTTGGCGCGTTTCACAGCCGCAGCGATACCGCCAAGCGTGTCGAAATAATGATCAACCGATGTGACACCCAGCTCAACCGACTCAAGATTTTGATAAGCAAGCTCCACATTTGACAGCGTATCCTGCAACAACTCGGACTGCTTTGACGCTTCACCATCAACACCATACGCAAAGCTCTTGCGCGATTGATAGGCATCCGCCAAATCACCGTCGTCTTCAAACGCAGAGCTATCAACAAGCTGATTCACATTAGAACCATAGGCGCCCTCAGCATTCGAGAACACGCGCAAAGCCGCAGTCTGCATATCGCAGCCGTTGGCTTCCATGAACTTAAGCGCATGTGCGCGGATCGGATTCATGTCCAAAGGTTCGTCTGCGTTCGCGCACTTAAGCGCGGCATCTGCCAACAGCTTTGTCTGCAAAGGCAGCAAGTCGCGGAAAATACCAGAGAGCGTCATGACCACGTCAATGCGTGCACGGCCCAGCGTTTCAAGTGGGACAAGATCAGCACCACAAAGGCGACCA
>JAHEGL010000455.1 GCA_024645145.1 Planktotalea sp. | reverse complement strand
CAGCTGGCGTGGCGCGAATGGCTTTTTCGACCAAAGGGATTTTGACGATTGCCTCGATGCCGACGGCTTTACCCACATCATAGAACGCACCCGCCCAATCTACATATCCTTCGGTTGGGCCATGTACCTGAGCGAAAAATTCAGTTGCGCCAAGGTCCCTTGCACGACCTGCAAGGTCGCCCCAATTTATATTCGGGTAGTCCATGCCTGCCCGCGCGGCCAATAGCGGGTTTGTTGTAATCCCTTGAAACACTCCAAATGGCATCAGGTCATCCCACTCAGCGGTCTCAGCAGTATCGAGATAAAGTGTCATGCGGCCCCCTTCGGCAGTCCATGGATCAACGCGTCATCAATAGCCTTGCTTGTCGGTGGATCACAGCCCTCTTTGAGGCAATTCAGGCAAGCGGCATGGATCGACCTTTGTAAGATGTCTGTCAGATCATCTCTCGACATAGAGTCTATAGAAAATGGTATTAGACCTGCCAGCAAAGTCGCCATAAATGTATCGCCCGCGCCGATACTGTCAACAATATCAAATCGCTGCGGGTTTGGCACGCTGCAATGGGTCGTGCCCGCCCAGATTTCAGCGCCATCTCGCCCCTTTGTCAGCGCAACAACGCGCGCGTTTGTCATCGACAAGAGCGTTTCCATTGCTGGTCGTTGATCCAGATCGGGAAAAAGCCATTTCAGATCCTCATCGCTAAGCTTCAAGACTGTCGTTGCGACAAGCAAGCGCGCAAAGCGTGCTCGGTAAGCCCTGGGGTCATCAATGAGCATCTCGCGGACATTTGGGTCCAAAGATGTCACGCATCCTCGCTCATATGCTTCGACAAAACTACGCTCCCAAGCCTGTGCATCCGCACCGCCAACAAAGGCTAATGATCCCACATGAAAGTGTGATGTCGCTTCAGGCAAGGTCGAGCGAATGCTGTTTAAAGTCACGCGACGCTCTGCGGTATCATCACGTTGGAAATCGTAGGTTGGAATGCCCCTATCAAGCGAAACGATTGCTTGGGTCGTAGGCGCATCGTTGCGCGTGCCAGCAACAACACCCCCATTTTCTGTAAGGTGTGCCGCCAACCTTTGCCCAAACGCATCGGTCGAAATCGGTGTTATGTAGCGCGGACGTTGCCCTTGCCGTGCGAGGGCAAGGGCAACATTAAAGGGCGAACCACCTAGCTTATGCGTCGACGTGACACTCCCGTCCGGCCCAACAGTCTGAACTGTATCAATCAGGTTTTCGCCACCAATAGCGATTAATGGTTTAGCGTGCGTTGACATCAAGCACCCGCGCTCTTGCGAACAGGCTGTGAACAAACGCGCTGCCCAGAAGTGCGACTGCGCCCAACACAAGGAACGGTGCTGTCACCTGATAGCCCATCAACGAAACTGGCAGGATCATCGCAACAAAAGCAATAGCCAAAACAAGTGTCATAGAACGGGTCGTTTTGAAAATCGCAACCATAGCGATGATCGTAAGAACCAAAAGCAGCAGCATGGCTCCGACATTAGATGAGGCTGCCATCTGTGCCTGCTCAATATCCGCTGGTGACATCAGCCGTGCATTCTGACCAGCCGCGAGGCTTTCACCAGCCTCACGCAGGGCCGTGGCTGCACCGTGCTCCATCAAGGCTAGCTTTGCGCGCAGATAAAGTGCCGCGGGTGTCATAAGGGCAAGGAACGCCATGACCGCCGCAATCGCGCCTAGCAACTTGCGCACGCTTTCTGGGTTCTTGGATTGCCGGACAATATCCAGACCAACCGCGATCAGAATGATCAAGCCCGTAACAACCATCTGCCAGAACGTATCAAGCTGGGCGAGCGTTAAGCCATTGTTGATCAGCTTGAGTAGGATCACACCCATGAATGTGCCCCACAGCGACCCGCGTCCACCGAACAAGGACGTACCGCCGATCACAACGGCAGCGATAGCGTCAAGTTCCCACATCTGACCATAGTCTGATTTGGCATAGGGTGCGCGGCCCAAAAACAGTAGCGCGCCCAAAGCAGCAGAGAACGAACAGAACATGTAAGTTAGCAGCGTGTACCGAGGCGTGTTGATCCCAGCCTGACGGGCACCAGGTTCGTTGGAACCGATTGCATAAACCCAACGACCATAGCGTGTGTTTGAAATGATGATCGTCAGCACAATGAAGAAGCCGATGAAGATTAGCATCGACATCTGGAAGGTCCGAAAGAAGTTGATCCAGTTCGCATCAACAAAGCCGCCAAAGCTTTCCCACATTCCGGTCAGTTCGCCGTCTTTGAAGGACTGACGTAGGCCCGCGAACGGGTTAAAGCGACCAAAATAGTCAAAAGTCTGTGGCAGTTTTGGTGAGGCTTGTGCGCCTGTAGAAAGGTGCCCAGTGCCACGCCATATCGAAAGACCGGCAAGCGTTACAATGAATGCAGGCATGCCGAAGTACGCCACAAGCGATCCATTGAAAGCACCAATCGCGAGGCCTATTCCAAGCCCGGTCATGATGGCGAGATAGGGTGGGAACCCCCAGAAACTGGCAACGTAACCAGTCAAAGCCGCTGTCATCCCCATCACGGACCCGACAGACAAATCGATCCCTGCGGTAATAATTACCAAGGTCATGCCACCGGCAACGATGCCAATGGCCGCAGAGTTATTCAGGATGGTCATCAGGTTAGATGGATGGAA
>JAHEGL010000451.1 GCA_024645145.1 Planktotalea sp. | reverse complement strand
CAGCAGCAAACATTGGGCCAAATCTATTTCACCAAAACCTAACTATTTCGTGGCTGATCTCAATACCTCGTTCGTGCAAAAGATCTTCCACGTTACGAAGTGAGAGCGGGAACCGAACATAAAGCATCACCGCCAAGCGGATGATTTTGGGCAAGGTGAGTAGGTTCGCATGCTATTCAGTTCAGGGTTACTTTAAAAAAGCTGCAAAGAGCTATCCTAGGTGTCAGACGCGCAATTTCTATTGCAGACCCTCAACAAAGCGGTCAATCGCCTTTATTCGTTTTTCATGGCTGGGATGGGTGGACATCCACTCGATATTGCGATTGCCCATGTCATGCGCCAATCTTTCGAAAAACTCCTTCAAGCCGTTAGGGTCAAAATCAGCGCGATGCGACAAGGTCAGGCCGAATTCGTCAGCTGCGGTTTCTTGCGCCCTGTCGTAGGAAAGAGACAAAAGCACGCTGCCCTCTAACAAGATATCTTCGAGTATCGGACCAGTATCCCCCGCAAGCAGTGCGATCAAAACATAGGCGCTTAGCGAACGATACAGCCGGCGCAATCCATGTTCTTGGACTACATGCCCAATTTCATGCCCGATAATGGCAGCAATCACATTTTCATTTGGGAACGTTTTTAGAAGCTCATCAGTCAAAACCATCGTCCCCCCTGGAAGGGCAAAGGCATTTGGGCCGACATCGGGCATTGATCTAAACAAAAGAGTAAAGCCATGTTCTTGGCGTTCTTCTACAGGCAAAGCTGACAGCAGTTGGTCGTAAATTGCGCGCGCCCTTTGTTTTTGCATATCGTCTAAATTGCTGGGCTGTGCCATCGCGAAATCGATGGTTCGCAACGCACCTATGTCGATTTTTTCAACGACTAATTGCGGGGTCAGGACAACTGCCAATGCTGCCAAAATATCCAAACCGTAGCGCCACAGAAGATATGCCGCACCCAGACAAGCAATGGCAAACGCAATCAAATGCGGCCCAAACCGTTCTAGCATATGCAGACGCATACTGGGACTACCTTCATCCAATCTGGCAAAACCCGTGTGGTCAGCGGTTTCAAAAACAGTGCCGTCGCTAAAAATCAGTTTACGCGCTGTACGCCCAAGCGCAGCTTGGACCGTCACTTCGTTCAGGGGTGCGCGGGAAAACTCATCATCACCTCGGCCCACCAGACGCAACCAACGCTCTCCCTCACAGGTCGCGACGTCAAGACGGGCAGAAATCTGGCGCGAAGATCCGGCCAGATAGGCTGTACCAATTAATGTAAAGCTATCGCTGTGCACTGCGTCTAAATCGGTATGCCAACATCGATGCCTTCGATATCTGAATATGCATCACCAAGTGCCGTATTTTTCCCTTGCGCCGTTCCAATGAAATCATCCAGCGAGCTGCCAAGTTTAATAGCTGTATGATCGGCTAAATAACGCGCCATGCGGATTTTAGCCCACGGCAACATAAGCCCCAAACTGCAAACCACAACAACCAGATTCGAAACCGCAATCCAAATCATCTGAGCGGGGTTAACATCAGAACCGAACCGATGACCTCCGACAAGCGTCGTGCCACTGTAGATCGCGTTACGTGTCAGCGCCTGATAAATAATAGTCGCAGGGATAAAGCCAATAAATAAAACCGCATAGAAGGTCAGCATGATTATAAAAATCGCCTCGGGGTCTTCGCCAATTGTAAGAAAGCTTTGAGACGTCAAAAACATGCCACCGCCCAGGCTGACCCAGGCAGCAATAAAGACGCCAACAATCCAAACAAGTGCAATCCCCGCGGCTTTGTAGAACACACTCAAAGGTGCTTCCATGTAAAACGACGCAGTACCAAGCCTATGATTTTCTATCGAAAAACGCTTTGTTGCGCGATCAAGGATTGGGAAGGTTGTGTAAAGCGTCAAAAAAGACAGAACTGGGTAGATCAAATAAATCAGCAGCGCACGACCATATGTGCCAGCAAAGCTAAAACGCACATTCGAGAAACTGGACATACCGGCATTGAATGCAAGGCTACGGATGATAAGCCACGGGAACATAAAAATAAACGCCAACATCAGGATCAGACCCAATATTGGAAAAATGGTGATAATGATTTGAAACACCACGAACGCTGCAATAACAATTAAACGCCCCACTAAAATCTGCCCACCCGTAGCATGGTAGTCGAAATTGCGTCCATCGACATACGTATTTCCGTAAAAATACTTTTTGGTGCGAACCTTGGCCCAAGCAGAATAAATGCCAAGCGTTACAATAGATAATAGTAGGTTGACGATCCAGATTCCAAACCACTCGCTTGCAGTTCCTGTAAAGTTAAATTTATGTGAAGGTGATTGTTGTTCCATATTCATTAATCTTCTCTGGATTTATTAGGCGTCGGTAACAGTGTATAATCCATAGTGCATACAAGTGCAAATTGAATTATATGGGTAACAAGGTGCTGTGAGACGAATGAGGGTGTTGTCAGACAAACTTGAACACTCGTAACAGCCAAATCAAGTCAATCATCATGCAGCACAGAAATTGAACCACTCTATGAGAGCGGCACTGCGTTTTTGCTTATAAGTCTGTCTGCTTTCTAGATGTCTTTCATGATTGAAGTGGTTGTATATCTGGGTGCTGTCAGACGAATGAGAACTCGCATCAGATTGCTAGCGCAGCC
>JAHEGL010000447.1 GCA_024645145.1 Planktotalea sp. | reverse complement strand
AAATCCATCGGATTGCGCTTGTAGGGTGCCACCTCCACACGCGCGCCTGCAATCATATCGTCGACAGAGCGGCCTGACAGCTTGCCATACTCAGCGTAGCTTTCGACAGAAAACAGCACGTGTCCTTCCGCCTCATAGGCGTATCCCTTGTCGATCAAATCCGCGCTCATCGCGACCATCGGCGCGATATACTCAGTGGCACGGGGCATGTGGGTCGGGTGCAGTGCACCGACAGCGTCCATATCAGACAAATAAAGACCAATCGTTCCATCCGTAATCTCACGAATGCTTTGTCCAGTTTCAGCCGCCCGCGCATTGATCTTGTCATCCACGTCGGTGAAGTTGCGCACATATGTGACGTTCGCTTCGCCGTAAACATGACGCAGCAGACGAAACAGCGTATCAAAGATTATGACAGGGCGCGCATTTCCAAGGTGCGCACGATCATAGACCGTCGGGCCACAGACATACATCGACACTTCACCGGCTTTAACCGGCACCAGGTCCTCTTTTTGACGGGTCTTGGTGTTGTGCAGTGTGATCTTGGTCATGTCACAAGTCCTTTTGGCGCGCGCGAATGGTGCGGCGGACTTAGCAACTCAGATCAATGAAAGAAATGTAAAACCAGCCCGCCTAACGATGTTAGTGGGAAATACAGCAGATAATCGTGATGGTCTGTATCTGGTTCATGGGTTTTGCATAGCGATATAAATCTCATCCGTCCAGTGTGTTGACGAATCTTGCGCGGCTTGGCCATGTGAACCCTCGCGCTTAAGGAGCACAGCATGCCAATTTTGTCCCCCACTTTAACCAATATTTCCGAGGGCGGATCAGATGGATGGGAAATTCTAACCCGCGCCCGCGAGATGATTGCGTCGGGTACACCTGTGACGCAGCTCACAATTGGCGAACATGACATTCGCACCGATCCGAGCATCTTGGTAGCGATGGATCAATCCGCGCGTGGCGGACACACGGGGTATGCGATGGTCCCTGGTATCACAGAGTTGCGCACAGAAATCGCAGCACGGGTCCAAGCGCGCACAGGTGTTGCAACAGGTGCAGAGAATGTGATGATCACACCTGGCGGGCAATCTGCGCTTTTTGCCAGCCATCTTGCTGCCTGCCCATACGGTCAAAAGGCGCTCTATCTTGATCCATATTACGCCACCTACCCCGGCACATTGCGTGGCATTGGCGCAGTGGCGACGCCTGTTCAGGTTCACGCGGAAAACGGGTTTCAACCAAAAGCCAGCGATATCGAACCCTTCGCTAAGGGGGCCGCAAGTCTTTTGATCAATTCACCTAACAATCCGACGGGTGTGATCTACACACGCGACACGCTGGAAGGAATCGCAGATCTGTGTAAGCGCCACGATCTTTGGCTAATTTCGGACGAAGTTTATGACACGCAGGTATGGGAGGGCGAACATCTCTCCCCGCGCGCGCTACCTGATATGGCGGAACGCACACTTGTCATCGGCTCGATGTCGAAAAGCCACGCGATGACAGGAAGTCGTTGCGGTTGGATCGTCGGGCCCGAGGAGGCGATTGCGTATATTGCAAACCTTGCAACGCACACGACCTACGGTGTTGCAGGCTTTATCCAAGACGCCGCACTTTTTGCGCTGCGCGAAGGACCAGAGCTAGAGCAAAAGATCGCAGCACCGTTTGAACGTCGTCGCGCGATCACGCTCGACATTCTCAAAGACCAAAACCATATTACTCTGATCCCAGCGGACGGCGCGATGTATGTGATGCTCGATTTGCGCGCCACTGGGCTAAGCGGTGAAGAGTTTGCCAATCGTTTGCTAGACGAAAAGCACATCGCAGTGATGCCCGGTGAGAGCTTCGGCACAGCCGCCGCCGGACATATCCGCGTTGCGATGACGATTGATGATGAGCAGTATAGCGCTGCCTTGCGCACGCTTTGTGCTTTCGCAGCGAAGCTTTGTGAATAAGCAATCATAAGCTATGCTTTGGGCATTCAACTTTAGAAAGCCTTTTGAAATTAAACGTTTACTTGCGATTTTAGCCCTTATTTTCACGGCCAGCACGGCCTTTTCCCAGTCATATCGGGATTACGCCTCCACGACTGCGAACGATTACGCGGGACTTTTGTATGATGCGTCCGAGGCACGTTTGGTTAAACAATTAGAGGATTTGAAGAAAGACACTGGCGTTGAGATGACCGTTCTAATGTTATCGCGCCAAGAGATCTTTGCACCGGATCAAACGCTTGAACAATTTGCGACGGGCCTGTTTGATGAATGGGGCATTAGCGACAAGACACGCAACGACGGTGTTTTGGTGATGGTCTTGCGCGCGGATCGTGCCATGCGCATTGAGCTTGGCAAAGCATATGGGCGCGATTGGGATCGCACTGCGGCGCGCGTTATCGATCGCTCATTCTTGCCTACATTTGGAGAAGAGCGTTATCAGAACGGTATCGAAGCAGGTGTGACAGATATGATCAATACCATTGTAACCCCCTTCCTTGCGGGCGAAGACGCACCCAGCGGAAGCGCTGAGAACAACTGGGTATGGGCAATTGTTACGGCAGTTGTCGCTGGCATGGGCGCACTGATCTTCAAAGACAAATTCGTAAAGCTAAAGAAATGCCCCGAATGTGGTACGCGCCACTTAAACCGCACACGTCATGTCAAAAACAAA
>JAHEGL010000438.1:631-2685 GCA_024645145.1 Planktotalea sp. | reverse complement strand
GAAATCTGGGCAAATGCGGCAACTTCGTCATAAATGGTCTAAATTTAGTCCGCTTTGCGAAGTGTTAATGACGACCATTCACCAATCTCTTCACGATAGGTAAGATTGGTTCCAAAACCTGCATAAACATCGATGATTTCGTCAGCTTGCTCATTCAAAATGCCGGAGAGAATCAGGTAACCACCCGCCTCTAGATTCGCGCACATCTCTGGTGCGAGCATAATGAGCGGCCCTTTTAGGATGTTTGCGAAGATCAGATCGAAGGGGGCCGCGGCAGTCAACTCTGGGTTATCAAAGCCAGCAGCTTCGACACATTTCACGCGTCCATCCAACCCATTTGCCGAAACATTGACCTTAGCTACATCGACTGCGACCTCGTCGATATCACTTGCAAGTACCACATTTGGCCAAATGCGCGCGGCCCCCATGGCCAAAACAGCTGTACCGCAGCCTATGTCGGCGACGGATTTCCCGACAAAACCCTCGCCCGCAAGACGATCTAGTGCACGCAAGCAACCCAAGGTCGTCCCGTGATGCCCTGTGCCAAAGGCCATCGCCGCCTCAATCAACAATGGTTCGCACTGTTCCGGCACCTGATCTGCGTCATGGCTGCCATACACAAAGAAACGCCCTGCATGTACCGGCGCAAGCTCGCGGCGCACGTGCGCGACCCAATCTGTCTCTGGCACCTCAGACACAACAAACGGCTTAGCAAAAAAAGCAGCCGCCAATAAATCAAGCGCTGCGGCATCGGGGACTTCGATGAAATAGCACCCTACTTCCCACAAGCCAGACCCATCTTCGACCTCGAACACACCTATGCCTGTGGGTTCAGGAATTAGGCGTTCCATCGCTTCTCCCAAACGCTCTGCTTGGTCTTTGCCCATCAAGGTCGTCAATGCTGTGTAAGTGATGCTCATGCGAGGGATCTTTCTAAAGTTATTCTGCCGCAACTGGGACGGGCTTGATAAGACGGGTTTCATTCCCCGGTGCGGGATGACGCGGGATCAGAAGTGCCAAAAGCAGCGATATGCTCGCCATACCTGCCGCAAGAACAAACACTGCAGTTGGCGATGTAAGCCAGAGATACCCAAGCAAAGCAGGCAAAAACACCGCAGCGATGTGATTGATGGTAAAAGCAACTGCAGCCGTTGGTGCAATATCGCCGGGATCCGCAATTTTCTGGAAATAGGTCTTTAGGGCAAGCGCGAGCGCAAAGAAGATGTGATCTACCACGTATAGACCAGCAGCGATCAAAACGCCCCAGCCGAACCAATAGATACCGCCATAGGCAAGGAACACCGCCACGAGACCTGCATATTCAAACATCAACGTACGCTGTTCGCCAAAATGCGCCACCGAGCGGCCCACCAATGGAGCGACGAAAATATTAATCACCAAATTTATAAGATAGAGCGCCGTGATCTCATGTACTTCAAACCCAAAACGCTCAACCATCATAAAGCCGGCAAAGACCATAAATATCTGACGCCGTGCGCCAGACATGAATTGCAGCGCATAGTATAGCCAGTAGCGCTTGCGCAGGATCATCTTTTTGACTTGCGGATGCGGCGCGTCGAACTGCGGATAGATAATGAAGCAGGCCAAAGCGATAAACGCGGTCAGTCCGCCCGACACCAAATAGACCGAGTTATAGCTCAAGCCTAAGGTCTCCCAAGTTAGTACAATTGCAACATACGCAACCAAAGTGGCACCCGAACCAGCCGCCAAAAGCCATCCCAGCATTTGTGGCGCGCGCGCCTTATCGATCCATTGCAGCTGCAGCGATTGATTAACCGTTTCATAGTAGTGAAACCCGATAGAACTGAGCATCGTCAGGGTCAAAATACCGCCCATGGATGGAAACCAAGCCGTAATCCCAGACGCGACGCCAAGCATGATCAATGACACCAACCCCAAGACCTGTTCACGCATGAAAATGATGATCGCAATCACACCGATCGCGAAAAATCCCGGAATTTCGCGTACGCTGTGCAACCAACCGATATCAGAGCCATCAAACCCAGCGGCTTCTATAACAAAGTTATTGAGCA
>JAHEGL010000438.1:0-621 GCA_024645145.1 Planktotalea sp. | reverse complement strand
GGCCATGACGAACAAAAGTGCAATGGGCCTACGCCATAACGGCAGGGATTGTGCATCGTGAAGGGTGACTGGTTTCATGGGTTTGCAATAGGGGGAAGCTTGGCGATTGGCGAGCATTAATTTAGCCCGTTCCGTCGCGCGCTCGTTCCATTTTGGGCTGTAAAATTGGATCTAAGTGAGCACCTAGCCCTACCCTATAGCGCGCCTAAGGCTGCATCTAAGCACTTTGGTTTGAAGGCTCTATCAACCTGCGTGTCCTTTGCATGTGTAAGCATACCCCGCTGCATTGCCTTGGCTAAATGCCAAAAATATGACAATATCAAAGCCATGGGTTCTGAAAAAATCACTGTTCGCAACATTAACCCCCCGGCTCGGACGGAAAACGTACGTGCGGATAAGTAAAACGACATGCACAACGCGCTCTTGAAGGCCTTGCCGGATGCAGCGCCGGGCTGGACCTTTGATGAAATTATCGAAACCGTAAAAACAAATCTATCGCCAAAGCTATTCCCCGATGGCAAAACCTCTGGGTGGTGGGCGAAGACAGTGCAACTTGACCTAGAGGCCAAAGGGCAAATCATTCGCTCAAACACGAAGCCCCTCAGGTTTTACAAGACCTAG
>JAHEGL010000081.1 GCA_024645145.1 Planktotalea sp. | reverse complement strand
AATTCACCAAACTTGGACTTGAGGTGCGTGTTAAAGACCGTGACCACTTCACGGCCCATCGGAATTCGCGCTTTCAAAATTGGACGCGACAGGCGCGATACACGATAATACCCACCATCGCCCCCATCAAAGTCTTGGAACGGAATATCCAACGGCGTCTTTAACTCTTGGATCACCTCGGGCGTGCCTTCAAATCCAAAGCGCGAAAGAAGTGCAACGCCGGGCCGGCGATGCCCCGCTTCCCCGTCATTTACGTTCGGCGCAAACGCAAGCGCCGCATCATCATAGCCAGTGTAGCTGAGTTTGCGAAAAATCGCGCGTTTGCGATAGCGTTTAGAGCGGTCAGGCACAGAAACTTCATTGCTCTCCGCCCCAATCTCATCCGCAGCCTCGATCACGTCTCTTAGGGCGGCTTCCTCGAAAATTTCCTGAAACCCAACAATATCTGCATCCATCGTTACAAGCTGTTCTGCCAGCCAGTCAGATTTCCACGCATATTCTTCTTCGGTATATTGCTGGAACTTGTAGTATTCCTGTTCCGGCCCGATCAGGTTTTTGACGTTAAAACTGGCAACGCGAGCTCGTAACATATGTTCTTACTCCAAAGTTGCCAAAGCGCGTTCAAATACGGCTTTGTCAACATTTCCACCTGACGCTGTCACAATCACTGTATCAGAATTCAGCTCATTTCCATGAAAGAGCGCCGCTGCCAAAGCGGCCGCGCCACCCGGTTCAATCACAACGCGCAACCGCTCGAACGCGAGCGCCATAGCGCGCAGACACTCGTCTTCTGTGACGACAAAGCCTGCGCCGCACAGTCGCTTCATGATGGGAAACGTTAAATCACCAGGTTGCGGCGTGATGATCGCATCACAAATGGAGCCAGTCATCGCACTGTTGCGCTGTATCGTACCCTCGCGCAGCGAGCGGGCCACATCGTCAAAGCCTTCCGGCTCAGCGGGGCGCACTTTAAAACTTGGCTGCTCTGCCTCCAGCGCCATTGCAATACCAGATGTGAGACCGCCGCCTCCACAACAGGTGATCACTTCGGCGTCTTTGATCGCGTGCTCTAGCGCCTGCTCTGCTATTTCTAAACCACAGGTGCCTTGCCCCGCGATGACCAAAGGCTCATCAAAAGGTTTAACCAACGTTAAACCGCGTTCTTCAGATAAGCGGTCCCCTATCACATCGCGGTCTTCAGTTTCTCGATCGTAAAGCACCACCTCAGCGCCCAGCGCTTTGGTATTTTCGATTTTCACCCGTGGTGCATCGGCTGGCATAATAATAACAGAATGACTGCCATGCATTTTGGCGGCCAAAGCAACACCTTGCGCATGATTGCCACTGGAAAATGCAATGACACCTTTGGCGCGCAGCTCTGCATCCATGCCTGACAAAGCCGACCAACCGCCGCGAAATTTGAAGCTGCCCGTATGCTGTAAACACTCCGCTTTCAAAAACAGGCGACGCCCGGCGATGTCATCCAAAAAGGGCGAAGAAAGTATGGGCGTATAGCGCACATGGCCTTGGCCACGCTTCTGGGCAGCGCGGATCATCTCAATGTTCATGTCATATCCCCTATCCAACCTTGCAGGGCTTCAACCGCTTCGGGTTCATCCAAAAATGGCACATGCGCGCGATCTTTGACCACAACGCCATGGGCGTCCGGCAGGCGGATCATCATTTCATCGTAGGTGGTTTGGGCCAATAGATCAGAATTTGCCCCTCGTATAATTGCGCAAGGCAAACCCGCCAAAGCATCGAAGAATGGCCAAAGATCTGGCATGTCTGCTTGGCTCGCAACCTCAACCGCATCGCGCAATTTTGGGTCATAGCTGAGCGCAAGGCCATCGTCGGTCTGCACAAAGAACTTCGCAACCTCTTGGTCCCAACGGCTTTGCGGGACGTTCAGGAATTTCTCTCGCATTACATACGCGAGCCCTGCTGAGGCCTCTGCCAGTGTGTTTGCACGAGGCTTTACGCCCAAATAGACCATGATCGCGTCCAAGCCTTTTGGATCAAGCTCTGGCCCAATGTCATTTAGCGCGACGCCGAGCAAACGCTCTTTAAGCGTCGCCGCAAGACCCATTGCGATCAGGCCACCGCGCGACGTTCCGAGCACAGCGACCTTTTCAAGCCCCAGATGGTCGAGCAACTCAATAGCATCCAGCGCTTCGCGTTGCAGATTGTAGCTCATCGGATCGGGTGCCCAATCTGATTTGCCGCGCCCACGGTAATCAAGCCGGATGACACGACAGCCTGTGAGATGGGGTATCACGTACTCAAAATCACGAGCGTCGCGCGTGAGCCCCGACAAACACAAAATTGGTAGTCCAGCGCCCGCATCTTCGAAATGCACGCCAACATCTTCGACGGATAGAACCGCATCAAGATAGGTTTCAATTCCCGCAGAGCTCACGGCACCATCAAGCATATCGGGCGCGCCATTGGACAATATAGCAGTTTGCAAACCAGCCGCTTTGAGCTGTGCCAGCATCATCGGAACTTCTTTATAAACTTGTAGCTCCCAATAGAGCGCCAAAAGCCGTTCGCGCAGCTCCAGATCTTCTCCCAATCCCGTGCGCTCTAACGCCCAATCAAGCCCGTCTTTGGTCACACTCCAAAAATCTGTGTGATTGTCCGTTACGGCTCGCAGCCAAGTGTATTGCAACTGTTTTTGACGCCAATACTCTGCGACTTCGGGCCACTTTGCGGCCAAAGCATCGCGACCTTCTTCACCCGCTGCAATACGCGCCGCTGCGCCCACGTCGAACAAAGTTCCATAAGCGTCAAACACACATATTTTGATAGTCATCATTCTCTCCCAATTCGCGACACCATGGCGCGCGCATGTGGGGGGAGCAAGAGGCGATAGTTTAGATTTTCAACAAGACCGCGCCATTTCGACCCGTCGTCATCACACGCTCATGCGCACGAGCGGCCTCTTCCAATGGCAAGACTTTGTGAATCGCAGGGATCAATGCTGACGCTTGCAAAGCGCTGTGCAATTTATCAATCGCCACCGCGCGCGGGGCGGCTTCTAGGATATAAATCAGAACAATATCAATCATGATCGCTTTGAACAGGAATGGGCCAAACGGCAAAGTCGGAGCCATATCAAGTTGAGATCCGTAAGCTGCGATCACACCATTCGCGCGCACGACCTCAGCGAGCAATGGAGCGTTGACGCCAAACTCGACTTCGACAGCACGGTCGACGCCTATCCCACTGGTCAGCGACAGAATTTGTGTGGCAATATCATCAGCGCGGTAATCCAAAACATGATCAGCACCCGCTGCTTTGACCCTCTCGAACGCGCTTGGCGATGCAGTCGCGATCACTGTCGCGCCGCCCCACTTGGCGAGCTGCACCGCATTATGACCAACCGCGCCAGCACCGCCAGAAACAAGCAAGGTCTGACCAGTAATGTCGCCACCGCCGAACACCGCATGTGCAGCGGTTAGGCCAGGAATTCCAAGCGTTGCGCCGGCTTCGTCAGATACACCATCAGGCAACGACACAGCCTGCTCCGAGGGTAGGCAAATCGCTTCAGCAGCCGTGCCAAACGCGCGCTGCCATTGGCCGTTCCAGACCCAAACACGCTGACCGACGCGCGCGGGATCCACGCCAGCGCCCACGGCGTCAATGACACCTGACCCATCAGAGTGCGGAATCACCAAATCAAACGCAGGCTTCACCACACCGGGCCGCGTGCCAGATCGCGCTTTCGCATCAGACGGGTTCACACCGGAATAGGTAAGCTTCACGCGTACCTCGCCAGCGGCGGGTTCTGGCATTTCTAGATTATGCAGAGAGAGGACGTCTGACGCTCTGCCAAATGCACTGTAACCAATAGCGCGCACTCTGCTTTATTCGCCTTTTTTGCGTAGACGGATCACGACATCCACCTTGGCAATTTCCATGCCCTCTGGCGCATCGGGCAAGGCTGCAATGACGAGATCACTTGCGTGAGCATCACTCAGGCGACCCTCATCTTCCCAATAAAAATGGGGGTGATCGTGGGTGTTTGTGTCAAAATAGCTCTTGGAGCCATCGACAGTGACTTCTTGCACCAGACCCACATCGCAGAAAGCACGAAGGGTGTTATACACAGTCGCAAGCGACACGCTCTCGCCCTGCCCTTTTGCCGACGCAAACAGGCTTTCAGCCGTCACATGGCGGTTCTTGCCGTCGCCAACCAGCAGATCCGCCAAGGCCAAACGCTGCCGCGTCGGGCGCAATCCGCCACGCGACAGCCAATCGGATGCGCGGTTTTCGTGCTGGCTCAAAACATCTGTCATGGATCGTCCTACTGTTGGCTCACTCTCATATATGCCATTTTGCGCACCATTTTCAATCATCTCCTGCGCAGTTGTGCACTTTGGTTCACTTGCACGCGCTTGGGCACGGGTGATAGAGATGGGGAAACATGCTTAATACTGGAGCCAACATGTCCGATTTTCCCAGCAGCTTTGACAAAGATGACCTTCTCAAATGCGCCCGCGGCGAGCTGTTTGGTGAGGGCAACGCCCAGCTTCCAGCGCCCCCCATGTTGATGATGGACCGCATCACCGATTGCTCCGGCGATGGTGGCGCGCATGGCAAAGGGCACATCGTGGCGGAGTTCGATATCACCCCTGATTTGTGGTTCTTTGACTGCCATTTCCCCGGCAACCCGATCATGCCCGGCTGTTTGGGCCTTGATGGTCTATGGCAATTGACGGGCTTCAACCTCGGCTGGCGCGGCTGGCAAGGGCGCGGCTATGCGCTGGGCGTGGGTGAGGTAAAGCTGAAGGGGATGGTGCGCCCTGATCGTAAGATGCTGACGTATAAGATTGATTTCACCAAGGCGATCCAGACGCGTCGTTTGACTATGGGTGTCGCTGATGGGATCGTTGAGGCGGATGGTGAGGTGATTTACGAGGTTACGGGGATGAAGGTGGCGCTGAGCGAGAGTTAAAGCCCACTACTCAAATGATCCAAGATCAAGCTAGGGCGCAGCCGCAAGGCCGCGCCCTTTGTTGTTCTAACTTGCAAATCTAAACAGCGAGTGGCGCATCACCGCGCGTCCAAGCAAATTGCTCGACAGGTGCATCGAGTGGCGTTTCTGCAACGTGATTAATATAGTTTGACATCGTTTTTTGGGAGATCCCGAGAATAACGTCTAAGACTGCGCGATGCGCGTAGCCCGCTGCAAAAAATGCCGCCATCTGCGCAGCATTCACGTTGCCGCGTCCGCGTACCATTTGGATTGTGAACGTGCGCAGCGCTTCGATGATGTCGTCAGCAACTTTCATTCGCTTAGCAATTCCCGTGTGGGCAGGCACGCAGTAGTGGCACTCGTGCTCAACATTGATTGCTTGCCAAACCACTGTCAGCTCATCTGCATCGAAATCAGTGTCCGCAAACAGCTTGTGCAGCACTTGATATCCTTCCAGCGCTTGTGGACTTTCAGACATTACCTTGTGGAGGCCCGGTAGACGGCCAAAGGCTTTTTGAGAGTTTTCCAAAAGCGGCTTTGACGACTCAGGCGCGGTATCAAGATCGCGGGAATGGAACGGTGTCATGAACTTTCCTTAAAAAGATTGAAGATAAAGTTGCTTTACGCTTTCTTGAGTGATCACTCAATTATATAATTGAGCAAACGTTCAAGAATAGGTGATCACATGCCCCGTAAACCAGAATACGACCGCGATGCGCTGATCGAGCGCGCAAGAGATGTGTTTTGGAGCCAAGGTTGGGCAGGTACGTCGCTCAAAGATCTTGAAGGTGCCCTGAACATGCGCCCCGGCAGCTTTTATGCAGCATTTGGCTCAAAGGACGCTTTGTTCGGTCTTGCGCTTGATAAGTACGCCAAAGACGGGGCCACTAGGCTGCGCGCGCTCGCTGCCAAACACGGTCCGCTTGAAGCCTTAAAAATGCACCCACACGCCGTGCTAAGCACCACCCATATCGGCGCAAAGGCTTGTATGCTTGCAAAAACGGTTCTTGAACTGCAAGCGCGCAACCACCCCCTTGCGCAGCAGGCGGGTCAGCACCTAAAGCAAATGGAACTTCTTTTTACCGACCTGTTTGATCAGGCGCAAAAGCAACAGAAAATATCAGGTAACCAAAGCCCAGCGCGTCTTGCGCGGCGTTATCAGTCCGATCTTCTTGGCTTGCGCATGTCGGCAGAACGTGAAGATTTCGATGCAGCAGAGCTAGCAGATGAAATTTCGCTAAGCCTTAATTTGCTCTGAAAAGACTTGCGGCTCACCCATCTTTCCTAATCCGCGCTCCACTCTTATCCGCAAACGCCGCCAAACGCGCGCGAGCATCGGGCTGCGTGTTCACCACCCCAGCCACAACCGCTTCCGCATAAGCCGCATCCATCGCGGACATGTTCTGCATGTGGCTCACCGCTGAACAGATCGCAAAATTCGACAAAGGTAGGTTCTCTGCCGCACGGCGCGCCAACTCCATCGCCTTGTCAAAGCTTGATCCCTCAACGCGGTACTGCGCCAAACCGACTTCTTCCGCCTCCGCACCTGAATACACCCGCCCCATCAACATCATGTCGATCATGCGCGCTTTTCCGACCAGATCCGTCACGCGGATCGTCGCGCCGCCACCTGTGAACAAACCACGATGGCCCTCGGGCAAAGCGAAATACGTCGTCTCATCCATGACACGCACATGTGCGGAACTTGCCAGTTCTAAACCGCCACCAACAACAGCGCCTTGCAAGGCGGCAATGATCGGCACGCCGCCATATTCCATCTTGTTGAAGGCCTCGTGCCAACGTAGGCAGACGTGCATGAAATCGGCAGGGCTGCGATCTTCATCGTGGTGCTCAATCAGATCAAGCCCAGCGCAGAAGTGCTCCCCTGCGCCCGCAAGAACAACAGCCCGCACACCTGCGCGGGGGGCCGCAGAAAAGAAGGTGACCAGTTCCTCAATCGTGTCAATGTCCAGCGCATTGCGCTTGGTGGGGCGGTTCAGTGTAACCACCCATACACCATCATCATGGGCTTCAAGTGCGAGATTGGTAAAATCAGCGGGGTTGATCTGAATTGACATGAGCCTGTCCTTCCGGCGCAAAGTTCTCTTTGATATTTGCGTAACCCTGCATCGCTTTCACGACAAGATCGCGCAGGGCACAGGACGCACCGTCACTTTCGCAAACGATGGCCCCCTTGCACCCCCGCCCCGCTCTCGCCTACATAGAGAGCAACGCGTCTAAAGAGGAGTGCGCCATGCGCCGTGTCGTCGTCACAGGTTTGGGAATCGTTTCCAGTATCGGCAACAACGCAGATGAGGTCTTGGCCTCGCTGAAAAATGGTCGCTCTGGCATCAGCGCCAACGAGGACATGAAAGAGTATGGATTTCGCAGTCAAATCGCGGGATCGGTCGATCTGAATGTTGCCGAGCACGTGGACAAGCGTACTTTGCGCTTCATGGGTCCGGGGTCGGCTTTCGCGCATATCGCGATGGGCCAAGCGATTGCGGATGCCGGGTTAAGCGAGAAAGAGATTATTAACCCAATGACGGGTTTGATTGCTGGCTCCGGCGGCCCGTCAACCTCCGCCATGTTCGCCGCACATCAGGTTGTGCTTAAGACGGGTGCCACAAAACGCATCGGTCCTTTCGCGGTTCCAAAGACCATGTCATCCACCGTTTCTGCGAACCTTGCGACGGCCTATCAGATCAAAGGCATGAATTTCTCGATCACCTCAGCGTGCTCTACATCGTTGCACTGCATCGGCATGGCTGCGCAGCAAATCTCACTTGGCTTGCAAGACACAATGTTTGCAGGCGGTGGCGAGGAGCTTGATTGGACATTGTCTTGTTTGTTTGACGCGATGGGCGCGATGTCTTCGAAATATAACGACACGCCAGAAAAAGCGTCACGCGCGTTCGATGCGAACCGCGATGGTTTCGTGATCGGCGGCGGCGGCGGCATGGTTGTGCTGGAATCGCTCGAAAGCGCACAAGCGCGCGGCGCGAAGATCTACGCGGAGGTCACTGGTTTCTCGGCGACGTCCGATGGTGCGGATATGGTCGCCCCATCCGGTGAAGGCGGCGAACGCGCGATGCGCGGTGCCCTGAAAACCCTCAGTAGCGATCGCAAAGTCAGCTACATCAACGCGCATGGCACCTCTACTCCGGTGGGTGATGTTGGCGAAATAGAAGCGGTTCGTCGTGTGTTCGGCGAAGGCACAACGCCACCGGTCAGTTCTACAAAGTCGATGACTGGTCACTCGCAGGGTGCCACAGGCGCGCAAGAAGCGATCTACTGCCTGCTCGCGCTTGAGAACGATTTTATAATTCCCTCAATCAACGTTGAAACGCTCGATCCGGCATTGCACGCTGCAGAAATCGCGACAGCGCGCGTTGATAACGCAGGGCTTGATACGGTGATGACCAACTCCTTTGGCTTTGGCGGTACCAACGGCTCTATGCTGCTTAGCAAATTTCACGGGTGATATGATATGACAGGTTCCATGCAAGGAAAACGCGGCCTTATTATGGGCGTCGCGAATGAGCGCTCTATCGCTTGGGGCATCGCCAAAGCGATGGCGGAGGCTGGCGCAGAGCTCGCTTTCACGTACCAAGGGGAAGCCTTTGGCAAGCGCTTGGAACCCCTCGCAGCGTCAGTCGGCTCAGACTTTATGGTTGATGTAGATGTCACCGATGATGCGTCACTTGACACCGCATTCGACGAACTCGGCAAACGTTGGGACACCATCGATTTTGTGGTGCATGCTATTGCTTACTCGGACAAAAATGAACTCACTGGCCGCATTCTCAATACTTCTCGCGAGAACTTCAAAAACTCGATGGATATCAGCGCCTATAGCTTGATCGAAGTTACACGCCGCGCGCATCCAATGATGGTTGAAAACGGCGGCACGATTTTGACGTTGACCTACATGGGCTCCACGCGCGTCACGCCCAACTATAATGTTATGGGCGTTGCTAAAGCGGCGCTTGAGTCCACGGTGCGTTACCTTGCAAATGACCTTGGCCCCGAAGGGATCCGCGTGAATGCAATCAGCCCTGGCCCTATGAAAACCCTCGCAGGAGCTGCGATTGGCGGTGCGCGCAAGACCTACAAACATACCGATCAAAACGCGCCTATGCGCTCGAACGCGACACTCGAAGCTGTGGGCGGCGCTGCTGTCTTCCTTACCTCAGATGTTGGGGCTTGCACGACTGGTGAAATATTGCGCGTAGATGGCGGGTTCCACGTGCTCGGCATGCCGCAACAAGACAACCTGTAACGCTTCATTTTTCCTCTAAACTCCGGGGGAAACTCAGGCTGAGTTAGGGGCAGAGCCCCCCTTATCGGGTTTTCTCAATAGACTCGCGTATTTAAAACCACTGCCCTGGCTCCATTAATCCAAGATCGAGGAGCTGACGTGAGTGCCACTCAAAGGGTGCAGAATTATGCCATTGAAATGATTGAATATCAAAAGTTGACCCAGGATAACGCTTAAGCGCCTTAGCCGTTCGAAACGACATTATTGCAGCAGACAGGTTGTGATGCCACTCGTAGGAGTAGGTGTTGTATTCCGGCTCATTAAACGTGTGGTTGCTGCGTAGCGCCAAACCTTTGTATGATTTGAAAAGCGCAACGCGGTCAATTTTGCGGCTGGATTCTGTAATATGCTCTTCAAAACGCCAACGCAGGCCGCCAAAGAAATCAAGCTGCCTCTCTTCGGGCCATTCTGTTCCGGGTTTCATCCGTGCAAGCGCATAATAGCCGGAGCGATCCATATGCGCATCATCAAGAGACACCGCATTTGGAAACTTTTCCAAATCGTCCGCATATAGATCAACAACATAGGTCATGATCGTAAAGCGCCGTTCCTCGGCATTAAACGCAATCATTTCTCCGACTGAACGTGTTTCACAAAACGGATAAAACAGATATTCAGCATTGTAGCAGTAATAGAGCCAGATATCTGGCACCGCGTTAATACCGGCGTTTACGGCTTTTTCCAAAGCGCCATCTGCACTCAAATCATAGCGCACACGCTCCACACGGTCAGCCAGATCAATCGGTAAATCAAATGCATCCGGCATGAACGCGACAACATGCTTAAAACCACAGTCGATATGATGGCGCAGCGTTGTATCAACCTCGATATCATCTTCGACGAAGATCAGCGCAACTGGCCCTTTGAGCAAGACTTCATTCGCGGCAGAGATGAATTTCTTCAAAGATGAATAGTGCGCCACCGCGTGTTTCCTTTGCCCATGTCGTTTTCCCTAGAATCGGTCATTTGCACGCGCATTGCAAGCGCCCTCGCTTTTGATGTAACACGCGCCAAGATCGCAAGGCATGCTCACCAAATCACGTAAAACCGCCAAAGGCTGCTTATCATGTCAGAGACTAAAAAACTCTTTATCAAAACATACGGCTGCCAGATGAACGTTTATGACAGCGAACGTATGAGCGAAGCACTTGGTGCGTCGGGATATGTTGAGACGAAAACGCCTGACGATGCAGATATGATCTTGCTCAACACTTGTCATATTCGCGAAAAAGCCGCCGAAAAGATTTACTCAGAGCTTGGCCGCATGAAGGCGTTCAAAGCAGACAAGCCAGACTTGAAGATCGGTGTTGCTGGATGTGTTGCGCAAGCGGAGGGGCAAGAAATCATACGCCGCCAACCCGCTGTTGATCTCGTGGTCGGCCCCCAAAGCTATCATCGCCTTGCAGAAATGGAAGCCAAGACCCGTCGCGGCGAAAAAGCACTGGATACAGATTTCCCTGTAGAGGACAAATTTGAAGCGCTCAAAAACCGCCCCAAAGCGCGGCGCGCGCCTGCGGCGTTTCTGACGGTTCAAGAAGGGTGCGATAAATTCTGCGCATTCTGCGTTGTTCCTTATACACGCGGCGCTGAGGTCTCGCGCCCCGTGCAGCGAATTGTTGATGAAGCAAAAGAGCTTGTTGAGCGTGGCGTGCGCGAGATCACGTTGCTGGGTCAAAACGTAAATGCCTATCACGGTGCGGGGCCTGACGGGAATGAATGGGGTTTGGCCCAGCTCATCTGGGAGCTGGATAAGGTCGATGGCTTGGCACGGATCCGCTTCACCACATCTCATCCAAACGACATGCAAGACGACCTGATCGACGCCCACGCGCATTGCGCCAAACTGATGCCCTATCTGCATTTACCAGTGCAATCCGGCTCTGATCGTATTCTGAAACGCATGAACCGTAGCCATACTTCTGACAGCTACCTGCGCTTGATCGAACGCATTCGTGGCGCTCGCCCTGATATCTTGATGTCTGGTGATTTCATCGTGGGCTTTCCCGAAGAAACCGAAGAGGACTTTCAAGCCACGCTCGATCTGATCGAAGAGGTGCGCTACGGCTATGCCTATTCCTTCAAATATTCCACGCGCCCCGGAACACCTGCCGCCGAGCGCGCGCAGGTTGAGGACGCTGTCGCCTCTGAGCGCTTGCAACGCTTGCAAGCCCTGATCACCCGTCAACAAACCGAAATCCAACAAAGCATGGTTGGACGCGATGTGACCGTCTTGGTTGAAAAGCAAGGGCGCGATCCTGGACAGATGGTTGGCAAGTCTGAGTATTTGCATGCGGTTCACATCAATGATTGCACTGCTCAGCCGGGCGATCTGGTGAAAACACGCATTACCGAAGCAGTCCGCAACTCGCTTGCAGGCGCACAAATCTAAGCGCACATCTCGGGTTGTCCGAATCGTATGGACCAAGCCGTCTTAAATGCAATTTTAAGGCGGTGCCCTTACGCAAAACACATCTAATTTATAGAACAATGAGGAAGATTGCCGGTCCTTCAGTTCTTTTCAGGCGCTAATCTGCCTTATTTTCGGCACATTAAGCTTCACACGGGGCTAGGATTTGTTATGGCAGCAACATCTAGTGGGATGCAAAGTGACAACACCGCTTATTTGGTGGCGCTCTGGGGGGATTTAGGACGAAGGACGAAAGCTGTGATAAATTTACTTTCCAAAGCACTTGGTACCGTTACAAAATGCGCCGCGATTGTTAGTTTGAATGCCTTCGCCCTCAGTTCTTCAGCCGCAGCACGGAAGTACGGAAGTACGGTACCCAGCAATACGGAAATACTCAAGGCGTCGCGACTGCCATTCAAGGCGCTGCAGCAGGAAACACACGCACTGTCTTGGGCGAGCGTTACATTCCAAACATCTGGGTTGACCCAGGTGGGTGCGAGCACTGGGTAATGGACGATGGTGTGAAGGGCTACATGACTCCTCACATCAGCCGCCAAAGTATTCCAGTGTGCCGCCGTGGAAATGTATGTGGTGTGATGAACTCCGATCAGTTCTTTGCAACAAACAGCCACAGCATCAGCCGCTCTGGCCGTGACAGCTTTGCAAACTTCTTCAGAAGCGCAAGCGCATCAGCCTTCGTGATTGCAGGGCACACAGACAGCCGCGCATCCGACGATTACAACATGCGTCTGTCCTACAACCGCGCAGCAACAATCGCGAGCATTGCAAGCAGCGTTGGCGCACGTGTCGTTGACGTACGTGGTTACGGTGAGCGCATGCCAATCGCATCAAACAAATCAAGCGTCGGCATGTCCAAGAACCGCCGCGTTGAAATCATCTGCATTCGCTGAGGGATAGATACATGAAACTTGCAAAAATCTCTCTCGCGCTTGTCGCTATTGCTGGTCTCGCAGCCTGTGAAGGCGGCGGTCGTAGGGCAGACAAAGGCACTGACTTTGGCACAGACAAAAAAGATCTCAGCACATTGATTGCTGGTATCTGGGTCGACCCAAATGGTTGTGACAACTGGATCATCGATGATGGCTTCGAGGGCTACCTCTCCGCACGTCTTGACAAGTACGGCAAGCCGGTCTGCTCTGGTGCAGCGCCTGCAAACGTAGCGACCGGCCCATGGCGCGGTGGTGCGACAGACCTGTTCGCGAAGTGATCTTTGATCACGACGGCATGAAAAGCTAAAAATTAAACCGCAGGTATCATACCTGCGGTTTTTTTCGTCTCGCATCGCCCTAACTGTCAGTGGGTAACGAATAAGGAACCTAGTGAATGAGCACTGTTGATCTATCTCCAGACCTGCCGACCGCAGCAGAAGCCATGTTGGATTTCCCAGACAATCGTCTGCTGATTGATCTATGCGGTGAGTATGACAAAAATCTTGCTCAGGTCGAAACAGGATCAGACGTACAAATCATTCGGCGCGGCAATCGCTTGGTCATCATGGGGCAAGCCGATGCGCGCGCGGCGGCAATCGAAGTTCTCGGCACGCTCTATACGCGTCTTGAAGCAGGCAAAAGCGTAGAACCCGCAGATATCGATCGTGAATTGCGCATGGGTCTTGCCCCACGCGCGCCATCCACTGACGAAAGCCCGCAGTCACCCGCTGTGAATGACGTGGTTGAGATCAAAACGCGCAAAAAACTTGTCGAACCGCGAACAGATGCACAAAAAGCCTATACCAAAGCACTGTTTGACAAT
>JAHEGL010000428.1 GCA_024645145.1 Planktotalea sp. | reverse complement strand
AAGAGCAGGCGCAGATGGTTGCGGAGTTCCAAGCTCAACAAGCAGCGTTGCAGGAGGCAGGAAGTGATGCGTCTTCAGAAGCATCACAAGCGCCTGAACCAGAAGTCGCTGGGTTTGATGAGAATGACAGTTCCACATGGGGCAATCCGGGTCGAAATGATCCATGCCCATGCGGGTCTGGCAAGAAGTTCAAGCACTGCCACGGTAAGATTGCTTAGTTTGAATTAAGGCACAGCTTGAACTTGCGACCCGAAAGAGTCCTTGCCTCTGTCCCATTCTTGCCCTGATTGCAGGCGATCACACCTCCGAAGAGATACCCCCTCGGAGGGCGAGAAAATGGACATCAAAAGAATCGTAATGGCTGGCGGCGTGCTCGCGACAGCGGGTGCCATTGGCCTTGTCATGCAGAACGGTAAATCTGCGAAAGCGCGATATGCATCAGCGCCAGTGCCTGACATTTCCGGTACTCAAAGCGAACCGCTGGAAGTTACGGATATTAAGCTAACCTCTGCAACGTCCAAGGCGGTTGCCACCGAAGCGGTTGTTGAAGCAGAACCTATGTCTGAGGATGTTGCTGAAGCGATTGAAGCACCGGCAGCGAAAATCGAAGAGCCGGTTGTGCGAACCTCGGCACTTGGTGATATCGTACTGCCAAGTGCGAGCGAAGCTTCGACTGAAGAGCCCGAGATTGCGGGTCCTGCCTCTCTTTGTAGCATCACTATGGATGCTGTTTCCTCTGCGGGGGCTATGGTTGATGTTTCGTTAAAAGCGGATTGCTACCCGAATGAACGTGTCACATTTCACCACATTGGAATGATGTTTACCCATGCGACAGACCGTGATGGCAATCTTGATTTAAGCATCCCAGCGCTGTCTGAGAATGCAGTGATCATTGTAGCATTCGCCAATGGTGAAGGCGCGCTGGCGAATGCAAAAATTCCGTCACTTGCTGACTATGACCGCATGGTTGTGCAATCAAAAGCGAAGAGCAATTTGCACATTAACGCTTTTGAATTTGGTGCGAACTTCCGTGAGGATGGTCACGTCAACAACAAATCAGAGCGCACGATTGACGACGCAGAGCAAGGTCTTGGCGGATTTATCACAGTTTTGGGTGACAAAGCTCAGGGCGAAGCCTTGGTTGCGGAAGTCTACACATTCCCTACGAATTCATCTCAGGCGCAGGGCGATGAGCATGTGTCTGTTGATGTTAACGTGACTGTTGCGAACTGCGGCCTGCGCATCGAAGCACAAACGCTTGAGGTTAGCCGTGCAGGCAAAATGAAGGTTCAAGACCTGACATTGCCAATTCCAAGCTGCGACGCGGTTGGTGATTTTTTGGTGTTGCAAAACCTGCTACAAGACTTGAGAGTCGCGGGTAACTAAGCGCGCGACACTTTGAGGTTGTTGGTTGATGATGATGCAACGTGCGGCGAGACTCGCTGCATTTTTTGTTTTGGTATTGATGGATCCGCTCGCGGCGCAAGATGTGACTTTGACGTCGCCTGATGGCACTGTCGAAGTCAACGGAACTTTGCTTGGCTTTGATGGTGATTTCTACCGTGTCGAGACGATTTATGGCGAATTGACTGTCGATGGCACAGGTGTGAACTGCGCTGGCCCGGCATGTCCCGACCTCCAAAACTTTGTGGCTGAATTGTCTATTTCTGGCTCTGCTACGATTGGCGAAGTCTTGATGCCCGCACTTATCGAGGGTTTTGCGCTGCGCAATGGCTACATCGCCAAAAGAGAAATCATCGACCAAACGCATTTCACCTACAATTTGCGCAACCGGAACGATGATGCGCTTGTTGGGACGTTTACCTTTCGCGTGACAAACACTGATGAAGGTTTTGCTGATTTGCTCGCCGATGAAGCGGATATTGTTATGTCGTTGCGCGAAATTCGACTTACCGAAAACCGCCGCGCGAATGAGGCTGGGCTAGGGGATTTACGCGGCCCAAACCGCAGTCGCGTACTCGCGCTTGATGCGATGGTGCCAATCACCGCGCCGGGCAATCTAGTAGACGCCATTTCGCCAGCTACGCTTGCGCGGGTTTTTGCGGGACGCGTGACAAATTGGAAAGATCTGGGTGGCCCTGACGCGCCGATATCTGTGCATTTACGTGATTCAAAATCAGGTCTGTCGCAGGCTGTGCAAGATCGACTGATGGGGCCTGCAGCGCTTGTTCTAGACAGCAACATTATTCGGCATGCAACGAACAAAGCGCTGACGCGCGCGGTCACGGAAGACCCGTTCGCGATTGGTATTTCGAGCTATTCTGAGACGGGAAATGCAGATGTTCTGGTGCTGACCGGGACATGTGGTTTTTCTTTGCGCGCTGGGCGTGTGACAATCAAGACGGAAGACTACCCGCTGACAGCGCCGATGTTCCTTTATATCCCTGCGCGTCGATTGCCGCAGCTGGCACGTGAATTTTTGACCTTCACACGCTCCCCATCTGCACAAATTGTTATTCGCCGCGCAGGTTTTGTAGATCAAGCGCCAGAAGAGCTTTCAATAAATCAGCAAGGAGATCGTTTTGCCAACGCGATTTCGTTGATCGGATCAGAGATTAACTTGGCTGATGTAAAGCGCTTGGTTACGGTGCTTTCGCCTATGAAGCGTTTGAGCACGTCGTTTCGCTTCCGCGCTGGATCGAGTGAGTTAGATGCGCAATCGCTGTCCAA
>JAHEGL010000411.1 GCA_024645145.1 Planktotalea sp. | reverse complement strand
CTGTAAGGGGCTTTAGCTGGACGTATTGTGGTTTGCCCATCAATCACAAATGCTTCTTGCCATTGCTTGCAGTGCTCACGCCAATACATAAGCACCTCGCCGTCTAGTATCAGATGTGTGTCATCGCGTAGCTGCCGCATGTCCTGCTCCTCACCACAACACTAGGGCAGGGCGTACCAACAAGTCTACCAAAGTGTGTTTTTAGCAGCCTAGAAGGTGTTCAACGTATCGATGGGCGGAAAGCGGAAGTTTGCTACGGGCTGCCTCAAGGTCGCCTATGCAAGACCACGCCGAATTTTAAAATTTCTAACCTAATGTCTGCTTTTACACTGCAGCCTAGGCAACGGGACATAGCAGTCGCGAAAAATGGACTTTTGTTGCAGTTGCTGGCTATGGATTTATTGTTGGAAGAAGCTGTCGTGCAGCGACGAGTTGCTGCTGCAACCACAGTGAATACCAGCCGAGAGTGTAATGCGCGAGCGATAGCCTATAGCGACATGATCATTTTAAGGCCGCTCAGAAAACATGATGCCGAGATTCAATCCAAACGATCCCTTTGACGCATCGGTGTGGTGCCAAAGTTAGTCCGAAATACACGAGAAAAATGACCTGGGCTTTGGAAACCACAAGCCATAGCCACATCCACGATCGACATTTCAGTTTGCAAAAGCAATTTGCGCGCTCGATCCAAACGCATCTCAAGAAAATACTTCTTTGGAGATGAGTTGAGGTGTTTGCCAAAAAGACGCTCAAGCTGGCGGGTGGAAATACCAATTTTACTTGCGATCATCGCGGTAGACATTGGGTCTTCAAAGCTGTCCCGCATCATCGAAATCGCACTCGCCAGATGTTTGTTTCGCATCGCGCTACGCGATTGAAGGGATACCTTTTGCTCTGATGTTGCATTTCGGACTGTATTATAAACCATCTGGTCGGCCACAGCAACGGACAGATCATAGCCATGATCACGCTCGATGAGGTGCAACATGAGGTCAGCGGTGGCAGTTCCGCCCGATGCTGTGATGTATTGTTCGTCCCCGACGAATACATTTCGAACAACGTTAACCTTTGGGAATATTTCTAAGAAGCTGTCGTGGTATTCCCAATGAACCGCAGCCTTACGCCCGTTAAGGAAGCCGGCCTTAACAAGAATATATGCCCCTGAACAAAGGGCACCAATCTGCGTTCTAGTTGTGCGATCGATTCTGCGCAGCACATTCACAAGAATGGTGTGATCCATCCGCTGCATATTTATCCCCGACAGCACAAACAGACGGTCGCATTGAGGGATGTCCTGAAATCTGTTGTGTGTCAGCGTTACGGAGTTGTTTGAACTAGTCGCGGTTTCCCCGTCTAAGGATGCGAATGACCAAGTGTAGAGTTCCTCTCCACTAATCAGGTTCGCAATCCGCAACGGATCAACCGCGCATGAAAACGCTATGTGGGAAAAATCCTCAACAAGAGCGAAGACAAAGTGCTGAGGTATCTGAGTTTGTTCGCGATTAGGCATCGACGCCTCCATTGCGGAAATTTTGACCACATATTTACCTTGTAGACAATATGTATTTTTTGTGTTGTAAACAGGCCAGTTCGTAGCCGGAGGCGTTTTTTGACTGATCAACCGAAAACCAAGAAGGCCCGCTGCCTTGACGATCTGCGCAACCGGATCTTGACCCAAGACCTGCATCCGGGCAGCTATCTCGACGAATCCGTCCTGGCCGAAACCTATGATATTTCGCGCCCACCGTTGCGCGAGGTTCTGAACCAGTTGGCGGGTGAAGAATATGTTGTGCTGCACAAGAACCGCGGCGCACAAGTCTCGCCTATGACCCACAAAACGCTGCGCAATTTCTTTGTCGCGGCTCCGATGATTTATTCAGCCATAACACGCCTCGCGGCGATGAACGCGACAACAGCACAGATCACGCGGCTGAAAGACACGCAGCTGTTGTTTCGCGCCGCTATACGCAAAGGGGGCGCCGCAGAACGTGCACTTTTGAATTTGCGGTTTCACATCATCATTGGTGAGATGGCGGACAACGAATACCTCGCGCCGAGCCTGCGCCGTCTGCTTATAGATCATACCCGCATCGGTATGACGTTTTACAATCCTCGCAACCCAGCCCTTTCTAAGCAGCGCGAACAAGCAGCAGGCCAGCACGATGATTTCATCGCTTTAATCGAAGCAGGGAAAGCGGATGCAGCTGCCGCGCTTGCAATTGCCCATTGGGAATTGTCGCGCGCAGAAATCGAAAGCTTTGTCACGCCGCAAGGCATGGAAATTCCGCTTGGCGATGTGCCAAGGGCCCTCAACACGAAAGGGACTTCATGAAATTTGAAGGCATCTACACCCCCGTTATTACGCCCCACAGCGCAGACGGCAGCATTGATCGAGACGCCTTGGCAGCGCAGATTGAACACCTGATTTCGTCGGGTGTGCATGGGTTGATTAATGGCGGCTCTACTGGTGAATACTACGCGCAATCGATGGACGAGCGTAAGGAAATGGCGACCTTTGCCAAAGACATTATCGGGGGCCGCGTGCCGCTTATTGTTGGCACGGTGTCGGTGCGCACGGACGATTCCATCATGATGGCTGAACACGCAGCCAAGATAGGGGCGGATGCGCTGCTGGTAGGATCGCCGCCCTATTCGGTCCCCACTGAACGCGAAAACGCGTTGAACGCATTGGCGATCGATC
>JAHEGL010000376.1 GCA_024645145.1 Planktotalea sp. | reverse complement strand
ATTAGACGTTTCAATTCTTGGCATACCGATGGATATTGGGACCAGTTGGCGCTCTGGCACACGTTTCGGACCAAAGCAAATTCGTGAACAAAGCGCCATGATACGGCCCTATAATTTGCAAACTGGCGCCGCACCTTTCGACAGTTTGAACGTCGGCGATATTGGTGATGTGCCCATCAATACGTTCTCTCTTGAGAACAGTTTGTACATTATTACAAAATATTACGATGAACTCTTAAAGTTCAAATCTATACCCATTGCGCTTGGTGGGGATCATTCGCTTACCTTGCCTATCTTGCGAAGCATCGCAAACAAACACGGACCTGTTGCATTGGTACATGTGGATGCGCATGCGGATGTGAATGAGCATATGTTTGAGGAGCGAGAAACTCACGGCACCGTATTTCGGCGCGCATATGAGGATGGCTGTCTTCAAGCTGACAAGGTGTTCCAGATTGGTTTACGTGGCACGGGGTATGGTGCGGATGATTTTACGGAAGCGGCTGGTTGGGGCTTTCATCAGCATCTTGCACCCGACCTTTGGCACAAGAGCCTTGCGCCGTTAGCTTCTGAAATAAAGGATAAAATTGGTGATGCGCCGATCTATATCAGCTATGATATCGACAGCCTTGATCCAGCATTCGCACCGGGTACGGGGACGCCAGAAATTGGGGGTCTGACCTCAATGCAAGCGATGGAGCTTATCAGGGGTTTACGTGGTTTGAATATTGTTGGATGTGACCTTGTCGAAGTCAGCCCGCCTTATGACACATCTGGTAACACTGCACTGACTGCGGCCAACCTTGTTTATGAAATGCTCTGTGTTTTGCCCGGTGTGTCCTTTCGGTGAATGCTGAAAAATTCGAAGTTTGAAATGAAAGACAAAGTTCAACATATGTGGACGCTTATCATCTTCGTACTGCTCGCAGCGTTTGTGGCTTATGTGCAATTCGCACCCAGCGATCCAAATCGTTGGCATAAGGATGTGACAGGTGAGCAAAATGCAGACTTTGCGGACGGCGCGTTCCGGATTGTCGAAGCGGAGCTTACTGATCTGGATCGCGTCATTCGTGAGAGCGGGGGCCGCGTGCTCGCAGGGAGCGTCGAAGACGGATTAATCACTTATATTTCGCGCACACGCATTGTTGGTTTTCCAGATTACACAACCGTTCAGCGCCGTGGCGCGCACCTTGCGATTTATGGCCGCTTACGCTTTGGCAAGTCAGACTTGGCCGTCAACATGAAGCGAATAGAGGGCTGGATTTCCAAGCTCTGATGACAAACAGCCGGGCGCCATTTCGCGCCACATCGGAACGTTCAAGCTCATTTGGCATTGCGCCATAAACATACGACCATCTACTTGAAGACAGGTCATTTGACCCAATTCCATGCGCGCTCCGCCTTTGTCCGTGCAATAACGATCGACGGTTTTTCCACTAGGGCTTGTCACGTCAGCAAAAGAGCCGACAGGAAGCACGAATGCGATCAAGGTCAGGACTTTTCTCATGGTAAAAAGTATATCATAAGCGCAAAAGCACGCAAGCCGTGCGTAATTTGGAGATGTCGCAATGGTTCCAATGGACCGCCTTATGCAAATCACCCAACGTTTCGAGTTTCTCGAAGCGAAGATGGCAGGCGGCGCTGAGGGCGGCGAAATAGCTGATTTAGCTCGGGAATATTCCGAATTGAAGCCAGTTGTTGAACAGGTGGCGGCCTACAAGCAGCTTTTAGCCGATATTGAAGAGGCCACCGAAATGCTGGCCGATCCCGATATGAAAGAGCTTGCTGAAGAAGAACTTCCAGCGCTGAAAGAGGCGCTGCCAGAAGCTGAAATTGCATTGCAATTGGCGCTTTTGCCGAAAGATGAGGCAGATGCTCGCCCTGCTATGATTGAAATACGCCCTGGCACAGGTGGGGATGAAGCAGCACTTTTCGCGGCTGATTTGTTGCGCATGTATCAGCGCTATTCAGAGGCGCGTGGCTGGAAGTTTGAAATCATTGAAGAACAACTGACCGAACTTGGTGGCATCAAAGAGGTGACAGGGCACATCAAAGGCGAGAATGTTTTTGCCCGTCTGAAATACGAATCTGGCGTGCACCGTGTGCAGCGCGTGCCAGCGACGGAAAGTGGCGGGCGCATTCACACGTCTGCGGCGACAGTCGCGGTCCTGCCAGAAGCGAAAGAGGTTGATCTGGTCATTGCGCCAAACGATATTCGCATTGATACGATGCGCGCGTCCGGGGCAGGTGGGCAACACGTAAACACCACTGACTCTGCGGTGCGCATTACCCATCTACCGACAGGTATCATAGTGGTAAGCGCCGAGAAATCTCAACACCGAAACCGTGAGATTGCAATGCAGGTTCTGCGCACGCGTCTGTACGATGCGGAGCGTCAGCGTATTGATGATGAACGCTCTGCGGATCGTAAATTGCAAGTTGGCTCTGGCGATCGCTCTGAGCGGATCAGGACGTATAATTTCCCGCAAGGTCGTATGAGCGATCACCGCATTAACCTTACGCTCTATAAGCTCGATCAGGTGATGCAGGGCGAGCTAGATGAAATTATCGACGCGCTCACGGCGGATGATCAGGCCACGAAACTGGCGGAAATGAACGGGTGAATTGGCAAGAGCTGATTTTATCTGTGCGCCATCGCTTATCTGCGATCAAAACCGAAGATGTCATGCGCGATCTGCGTATTCTGGCGGCGCG
>JAHEGL010000370.1 GCA_024645145.1 Planktotalea sp. | reverse complement strand
ATGGTCATCTTCATTTTGGCGCAAGTATTCTTCCGCTACATCATGGGTGACGCGCTTAATTGGTCAGAAGAAGCGGCGCGTTTTTTGATGCTCTGGATGACTGGTTTGATCGCGCCGCTGGCCTACCGCCAAGGCGGGTTTGTGGCCATCGATATGTTCGAACGTGCCCTGTGCCCCGCGTACTGTCATCGGTCCTGATTTTGGTCCTGTTGCTTATGGAGATGATAGTGTTGGTGATCTGTGCGCAGCTTGGATGGGACAACGTCGATAGCCTAACTGGCCGAGGGCGGTCTGCAACGTTGCGCATTCCAATGGACCTTTTTGAAATGCGCGACATCAGGTTCCGCAACTCTTACGCCTATGCATCGCTATTTGTGGGCTTTGTGGGTCTGTGTGTTGTGAACGTTGAGTTGGTACTGCGCCAAGTGATCAAAATGTTTGGTGGCGGTGCAACACTTAAACAACTGGGTGATGTGGGGCCTGTGGAATGAGCAGCATGACCTATCAGCCAATATCACACCTGCAAACCACCGCCTGCGCGCGTGCACACAAGGACGCCTGTCATGATGATCTGGTTCTTGTCTGTGTTCTTGGTGCTCTTGATGATCGGCCTGCCCGTTGTCTTTGGCCTACTGCTTGCGCCCGGTGCGTTGCTGGTTCTTGATGGATCGGCTCGCGATCTGCCCGTGCTTTACCGCAACCTTTATAATGGTATCGACAGCTTTCCGCTGATGGCGCTGCCGTTTTTCATGCTGGCCGGTGAAATCATGAATCGCGGTGGGATCACCACCCGTCTTGTTGAGTTCAGCCAAGCTTTCATGGAGCACCTGCGCGGTGGGCAAGCCCATGTGAATATTCTGTCATCAATCCTTTTTGCGGGGCTGTCTGGCTCTGCGGTGGCCGATACCTCAGCGCTTGGGTCTACGCTAATCCCTGCAATGGAAAAGAACGGCTACAGCCGGAAGTTCGCCGCAGCCATCACCGCCGCCTCCAGCGTAATCGGCCCAATCATCCCCCCCCTCAGGCATCATGATCATCTATGCCTCTGTCGTGGGTGAAAGCGTAGCTGCACTTTTCTTGGCGGGCATTGTACCGGGCATCATGGTTGGCGTTGGGCTTATGGTCATGGTCCGCCTCATGGCTGACCGCTATGACCTGCCCAAAGCCGAGCGCATCGTCAAAAAAGGCCAGACCATCGCCACGCGTGAAGCCTATGTGGCGTGGGGGCTTATCCGGATCAACATCGCTGGCCTTCTCTATGGTCTGTCGGGGCTGTTTGGGGCCGGTGATCAGATCAATGGATGGATCATGTTTGCCGTGCTTCTCTTGGTTGCGCATGGCATCTGTGTCTATATCAAATCTCAGGTCAGTGTTGATTTTCGCGTCGTGTGCAAAAAGGCCGTGGCGCCACTCCAAACCCCAATCATTATTTTGGGCGGCATTATGGCAGGCGTTATGACCCCTACGGAGGCCTCTGCGATTGCGGTGGCCTACGCATTGATCGTCAGCTTTTTCATTTTGAAACCAATGTCGCTGAAAGACTTGTGGCCCGTCAGTGCACGCTCTGCGCTTGCGTCATCAGCGGTATTGCTTTTGGTCGGCGCAGCCGTAGCGTTCAAAACAGTTGTCTCACTGTCCTATGCTCCACAAATCCTAACCGAGGCCATTCTAAGCCTGTCGGAAAACCCGTTGGTGTTGCTCTTTTTGATCAACATGCTCTTGTTCATCGTGGGCATGTTCTTGGACGCAGGTCCCGCGATGATCATCCTTGGGCCAATCTTTACAGAGCTTGGCGTGCACCCCGTACATTTCGCCATCATCATGTCTGTGAACCTGACGGTAGGGCTTGCCACACCGCCCATGGGTTTGGTTCTATTTGTGGCCTCTGCCGTGAGCCGCTAAAAAGTTGAAACCATCTCAAAAGCAATTTTACCGTTTTTGGCTGTGGAGGTGATCGTGATTTTCTTGATTACCTACATTCCGGCCATTTCGATGACGATCCCGCGATTGACGGGCTTCGTTCAATAAACCCGCATCAATAATATTCCAGGGAGGAAACATCATGCTGAAACACCTAACCACCGCCGCGATGGGCGCAGCCATGCTCGCAGGCTCAAGCCTTGCAAGCTATGCGGCAGGTCACGCGGAGTACACAATCCGTGCAACCGCCAACTCTAACGAGAACGACGAAGACTACGACGGTCTGGTTGTGTTCAAAAACTACGTCGAAGCAGCCTCAAACGGTAAAATCGAAGTTAGATTTGTTCATCGGCACACAGCTTTGCTCAAAAGGCGTTGAGTGTCTGCAAGGTGTCGCTGACGGATCTATTGATGTTTACATCTCCACGTCTGGCGTTGCTGTAAGCATCTTCCCCTATGTGCAGGTGCTCGACCTTCCTTATCTGATGGCCGATGACCGTATCGCAGAAGACGTGCTGTCTGGTGATTTTGTGCGCACAATGCGCGACATGGCGCTTGAGGACAGTGACGATAAAATCCGTCTGATGACCATTGGTAACACGGGCGGATGGCGCAACTTTGCCAACACAAAACGCCGTTTGGCTGAGCCCGCAGATTTTGACGGCCTCAAGATCCGCACAGTTGTTGCAGACCTTCCCCAAGAACTGGTTCGTGCACTTGGCGCGTCCCCCACGCCAATCCCATGGCCAGAGCTGTTCACATCATTCCAAACCGGTGTTGTGGACGGATCAAAGAACGGAA
>JAHEGL010000361.1:472-2730 GCA_024645145.1 Planktotalea sp. | reverse complement strand
CCAATGACCATGCCCGGCAACTTCCGCCAAATGACCCACATGCGCGAGCGCGCAATTTGCCCAAAGCAAAGCGGTAAAAGTTGTTAGAGCAAGTTTCATCAGGCATCTCCATATCTCAATAGCGCCGAAATGGGAGAGCTTGCGAGCCAGTCTGTCGCATCTACCACTGACGGGTCCGTCCCCTATTTGGGTCAACGTCTGCGTCACACCTATCCGGCCCATAGGGCGTCGTTCCTTACGCTTATAGAACTGCTCGCGCAGCCTTTCAAACGGATTCGCGCCTCAATAGGGCTTAGCTGCGACGTCGCTCGAACCAACGCTCTGGCGTCTCTACACCATCGATCACCCCGTTGGTGTCATGTGTGTGCTGAAACGGCGTGCGCGCAAGCAATGCGAGCGCCGATTTGTTCTGTGCATGTGTTATCGCGATGATACGACGGATCTTTGTTTGCGTGAAAAGCCATGCGCACACCATCTCAACAGCTTCAAAGCCAATGCTCTTACCTTGCACATCGCGCGACAGTGAAATTCCCGACTCTGCCTCATTCTCATCATCCGAGATATGAACGCCAATATCACCGACGAGCGTGTCAGTGTCACGAAGGGCAATTGCCAGCTGCGTCCATTTACCTGCACTCAGTAAATCCACGCTTTCCATATGAGCCAGAAAACCCAAGGCTTCCGCTTCATTCATCGCATCCCAGCCTTGGAACTTTGCGACCTCAGCATCACTTCGACAGGCTAGAAAAGGCACCACATCCTGTTTGGAAAGACGTCGCAATGTCAGGCGTTCTGTTTGTGCAAGCGCCATGTGACCCTCCTTTGTTCAATCGGTATCTGTGCAACATTGCACGACCTCTGCGCGCGCTTCGAGCTATGTGCGAAAGGCGAATTGAACTACATGCGATACAACACAACGCAAAAGGACGACGCAAATGGGTTTGCTTATTGACGGAGAATGGCACGATCAATGGTATGATACAAAGGCATCAGGTGGTGCATTTGTACGGTCCACCGCGAAATTTCGCAATTGGATCACTAAAGACGGAAGCGCGGGCCCTTCGGATGACGGCGGTTTTCCCGCGCAACTTGGTCGCTACCATCTTTATGTCAGCCATGCGTGCCCTTGGGCGCACCGCACATTGATCTTTCGGGCGCTCAAAGGGCTGGAAGAGCACATTTCTGTTTCTGTTGTGCATCCTGACATGCTCTCAGATGGGTGGACCTTTGAAACAGATGCGCATGGTGCAACAGGGGATACGCTGTATGGTTTGCCGTTTGCGCGGGATATTTACACCAAGGCTGATCCGACAATTTCAGGTCGGGTCACTGTTCCAATTCTATGGGACAAACAGCGCCAAACGGTTGTCTCGAACGAATCTTCCGAAATCATACGCATGTTCAACTCTGCTTTTGACGAGTTGACGGGCAACACGGATGATTACTGGCCCGAGAAGATGCGAGAGAGCATCGAAGAGGTCAACGTGCGCATCTACGACACCATCAACAACGGTGTTTACAAATCCGGTTTTGCAACCACACAAAACGCCTATGACGATGCGGTCGGACCTTTGTTTGATAGCCTCGAATGGGTGGAGCAGATCCTAAGCGAGAATCGCTACCTTTTGGGCGCGCGTTTGACGGAAGCAGATTGGCGATTGTTCACCACCCTGGTGCGTTTTGATCCGGTTTATTATTTACACTTCAAATGCAACCGCAAACGGATCATCGACTACCCAAATTTATGGGCCTACACGCGCGAACTGTATCAGATCAAAGGCGTCGCAGAGACGGTGAATATGCAGCACATCGTGCGACATTATCACTATTCACATGACACGATTAATCCTAACCGGATTATCCCGACAAACCCTGAGCTTGATTTCCTAGAGCCGCATAGGCGCGGTTAATAGCCACTCGCGTAATGCTGAACCATCGTCGCCAGATCTTCTGGCGGCGTTGCGCTTTGCACAAAGGCACAGGCGTTTGAACTAAGCTGAAAAATCGAACCGTCAGAAAAGAACGACGTGTTGGTCACAAAGATGATACGCGCATCTGGCCTGCGGTAACTGGCATAGTCCGCAATCGCCAATGCCTGTCCATCTGACAAAATCAAATCCAGAATAATCATATCAAAGTCTTGCGCACTTAGGGCTCCAAAAGCTTGCGTTTGGTTGCCAGCAAGGACGACTTGCATTCCGCGTCGCTCCAAGCACGCTTTCCAGAGTCCCCCCAGATCGGGCTGACTTTCAACTATT
>JAHEGL010000361.1:0-462 GCA_024645145.1 Planktotalea sp. | reverse complement strand
CCGTTTCGTAAAGGTTCGGTTAACTCAGGTGTCGCTCTCAAGACTTAACCTTGCGTTAACAGCAGTGCGTGCTCAACAAATTATTCATAAATTCGTTTAGAAAACCTTGCAGAATGGGCGTGTTTCCGCTTGAACCAGCGCGCAAGGCCCTCAGACCAAAAAGGCGTATCTGTGATGACCACTTGGATTACCGTTTGTGACACCTGCAAACACGATGATTGGAATGCGGAAACGCAGCCTCAGACCGACGGCGAATTGCTCGCCGAAGCGGTAGAGAAAGCTGCAAATGGGGCAGAGGGTGTCAAAACGCGCCGCGTGTCCTGCTTGATGGGATGCTCTCACAGCTGCAATATCGCAATCCAAGCACCCGGCAAACTCGCCTATACGCTCGGTAAATTCGACAGCTCTGAAGACGCGGCGATGGGTATCGTCGAGTATGCTAGCAAACACGCCGCATCAGAC
>JAHEGL010000360.1 GCA_024645145.1 Planktotalea sp. | reverse complement strand
CGGAAACCTTTGCCTCTGCGGAGGATGCCTTGGCAGGGATCAGTTCTGACTACCCAGGCATTGTGATATCTGACATTAAAATGCCTGGTATGGACGGGATGCAGTTTCTAAAGAAGCTGATGAGCACGGACAGCGCTTTGCCGGTCATAATGATAACCGGACACGGCGATGTCCCAATGGCCGTGAATGCGATGCGCATCGGCGCTTTTGATTTCCTAGAGAAACCCTTCAATCCGGATCGCATGTCCGAATTGGCGAAAAAGGCCGCGAACGCGCGCCGCTTGACGCTCGACAACCGCGCATTGCGGCGCGAGCTGTCAGATGGTGGTCAGTTAATGAAGAAGCTGATCGGCGCATCGCCCGTTATGGAGCGCTTGAAAGAAGATATTCTAGATTTGGGTCAAGCTGATGGCCATGTCCTGATCGATGGCGAAACTGGTACTGGCAAAACTTTGATCGCGCATGCTTTGCATGCGGTTGGCAGCCACGCAGGGAAACGTTTTGTGCTCGTGTCGTGTGCGGCGATGGATGAGGATGCGTTGGCCAAACGCCTGTTTGGACCCGTTGCTCCAGAAGACCCCTATCTTCCCGCCATCGAAGAGGCGCGTGGCGGAACATTGGTGCTTGAGGACATTGAAGCGCTCAGTGATCCCCTTCAAGCGCGTCTGCTTAGCGTTATTAACGCGCAAGGCACTCCTGCTGAAACGCGCATTATTGCGATCTCAAACTTGCAACAGCAGGATCGCACTTGCGAAGATGCGCTTCGCTCTGACCTGTTCTATCGACTTGCCGCTTTGCGCATTACCATCCCGCCACTGCGCGCGCGTGGGGAAGATATTTTATCTTTGTTTACACGGTTGTCGGAACAGTTTGCAGAAGAATACGGCTGTGAGGCACCAACAGTTTCTGCGCAAGAAGCGGCACAACTTCTGCAAGCGCCATGGCCCGGCAATGTGCGCCAACTGATCAATATCGCCGAGCGCGCAGTTTTGCAGACCAGACGTGGTTCTGGAACCATCGCGTCGCTTTTGATGAACGATCACGATGAAATGACACCCGTCATGACGACCGAGGGTAAGCCGCTAAAAGAGTACGTAGAAGCGTTTGAGCGCATGTTGATCGACAATACAATGCGTCGTCACAAAGGGTCTATTGCAGCTGTCATGGACGAGCTGTGTTTACCGCGACGGACCTTAAATGAGAAAATGACCAAATATGGCCTGCAACGTTCTGATTATCTATAATGTAACTGTGCGGCTGTGCCGCTCTTGATTTTGAAGAGAGAGGAGCGCTGCCCCGGCCATTAAAATGGACCCCCGGGATATTTATAGAAAGAGGAATCCGATGGCTGTATGCTTTCCTCTCTCTAAAAATATCTCGGGGTCTGGGGCTGGCCTCAGTTTGTCCTTTATGCGCTTACCAGCGGTAAGTTGCTAAAAGCCAGATCACAAACAATCCTAGCGAAGCGATCATGTTCCAGCTGGCCATAGACAGCGTGAACAATTCCCAAGGCACATCATCGCATCGTACAAGCGGGGCTGACATAATTTGCGCCATGAGATCTTCGGCACTCATGTCGCCGACTGCACCTGAGGTGCAAGACGTTGGTCCTGGCCACCAGCCACGTTCAACACCTGTATGATATGCGCCGACAGCAGCGGTAGAGAGAGCGGCTAGCGCACCAAGAACGGTCAGCGTGCGCCCCGCAACGAAGATTGCAAGTACACCTATCGCAATTGCAGCAATATGCGGATAGCGTTGCCAATAGCAAAGCTTACAGGGCGGCATGTCACCAATGTATTGAAAGCCAAGAGCGCCAAGCACCAAAGCGGCAGAACCGCCCGTTGCGAGAAGAAGGAGTAGGCGACGCGTCAAAGGAACTTCAGAGCCGCGAAGCCCCCCACTAGTAACAAAACGAATAGAACAAACATCAAAGGAAGTCGCTTTTCGATAAAGGTGCGAATGGGTTCACCGTATTTCCACAAAAGCAACGCCACGATATAAAAGCGCAGGCCGCGTGCGAGAATAGATGTGACGATGAAAGTGCCTAGCGACATGCCCGTCCAGCCTGACATGATCGTAATTACTTTGTATGGGAACGGTGTCAAACCTGCGGTCAGAACCGCCCAAAAGCCTAAGTCGTTAAAGCGTGTGCTAAACTCAGCCATAGACTTTGCTTTACCAAGGCTTTCCAAGATTGGAAGTCCGATTTGCTCATACGCAAGCGCACCAATAGCGTAGCCTAAGAGGCCACCGAGCACCGAGGCGATCAAAGCTACGCTCGCAATCAACCAAGCCCGCGAGGGGCGCGCCAGGATCATCGGTATCATAAGGATGTCTGGTGGAATCGGGAAAAACGAGCTTTCCACGAAAGAGACCACCGCCAGAAGCCAAAGTGCATGCGGATGTTCTGCCCACGACAGTGTAACGTCATATAATTTACGTAGCATTCGCCTGCTCCTTTGCGTTGTGTGCAGTGACCATGTGCACGCAAATGGGTCAAGGGGGCAGTACCTGCATTTTCTTTGAATTTGCGTGTTGTCAGGTCTGGACCTTGCCAGAGAGCATCGCTAAAGAGAGCCCATTGTGCCCAAGTGGCGGAATGGTAGACGCAGGGGATTCAAAATCCCCCGCCTTAACGGGCGTGCCGGTTCGAGTCCGGCCTTGGGTACCACTTGCTTTGCAAGTTTCCGCAGTTTCTTCGTTTTCTTGATCAGGTAAATTGCGCGGCCC
>JAHEGL010000347.1 GCA_024645145.1 Planktotalea sp. | reverse complement strand
CCGCGTCCCGTACAATCCCAGCTTCCTGTTTGGCTTGGCGTCGGTGGAACACCAGAGTCCTTCGCACGCGCAGGGACTTTGGGACTGCCGTTAATGATTGCGATTATTGGTGGAAGCTTTGCACGCTTTCGCCCTTTGGTAGACCTCTATTATGAAGCAGGTGCGCGCGCGGGTCATAAGCGCGAAGACCTCAAGATTGCCATTCACGCGATGGGATTTGTCAGCGAAACCGATGATGAAGCGCGCGATGAGTTTTATCCGGGTTGGGCGCGTGTGATGAACCAGATTGGCGCAGAACGTGGTTTTCCGCCCGCGAGCCGCGCGCAGTTTAATGCGCTTTGCGGACCGGACGGCGCGTTTCTTGTCGGCAGCCCGCAAACCGTGCGCGACAAGATGATTGCAGCAAATGCCGTCATGGGCGGTATTTCTAGGATCACGTTCCAGATGAGCACAGCGATGCTTGAAACGGAACGGATGCAAAAATCCATAACTCTGCTTGGAACCGAAGTGGCACCCGCCGTGCGCAACGCGCTGTAAAAGAGCGGTCAATAACGTGATCTGGCGTTAAAATCTTCGCCGATCACTCAGGCTTGCGCGCCACAAGATCTATGAGTGCTGACATTCCAACATGCGCAGAGCCCGAGCGCTGCTCGGCCTCATATTCTTCGCAGACAAGTACCTTACAGTCTGAGAACACTGTTTCGAAGCTCGCGCTCGTGTACATATTTTCAACATTGGGCGGCCCGCCTGTACCAAGCTCAATTTGTTTGGGCGTATATCCGTGGATCACGATCAAACCACCCGGGTGCGTTGCACCCAACATTTTGTTCCAAAGGATATCGCGTTCCACAGGCCCAACAAACTGGAAGAACAAGCCAAGCGTGATATCAAACGCTTCTTGCGGCCATTCCCAAGTGAACAGATCAGCCTGAATGAACGTCGGTTCAACCTCGTTCAGCGCTGCTAGTTTTTCCGCTTTCGCAACAGCAGAGGGCGCGAATTCCACACCTGTGACGTCCAACCCTTTCTTGGCCAGATGAACTCCGTTTCGCCCTTCGCCCTCGGCAATCGACAAAACACTCTGGCCTGCTTCAAAGATGGCATCATGTTTCAAAAGAAAAGGGACAGGTTCCGTTCCGAATAAATACCCTTCTTGGGCAAAACGATCTTCCCACATAATTTGATCCTTTTTCTGATGAAGGCACTTTGTCAGGCGAAGGGATATTGCACGAGATCGTAACTCCGAGAAAGGTACTTTCCCACCGAGGTCAAAACTAAAACAGATCTTAGAAACCACTTTCGCGGGCAAGCTGCGCTAAATAACCAGCGCTTCCGGACCAACGCCCCCTTGAGCAGACATTGCAGCAAACGCAATTTGCGGGGCGCAGATGTCTACCCAGAAAAGACTGCTGTGCACGCAGTCCCAAAACAGCTGGATAATAGAAGATGTCTTATTACATGCTTTAGAACGCCTCGCATTCGCTCCAGATGCTGTGGCCATCTTTCAATAACAGTAGCCAAGAAATCGGAACGCCCTTCTCTGTGCCAATTCCATGCACACGGCCCATGATTGCACCGATTAGGATGGCGCGTCCCGCGTTGTCGCCACCCGCACGGATGTTTTGCTCCACTGCCTCCCGATAAGAGCCGCTGTGCTTCAAGATATAGAACATAACGGGCCCAGCCGTCGGAAGATGACATGCGCGACCAATCTCGCCCGCAAAATCCACCGCGTTGGTTCCAGTGCTCGTCAACGCCAATTTAAGGTCAGCTTTGATCAGATCATCCGCCGCCTCTGCCGCAGCGTCGAGCGCTGTGTCCAAAGGTTCATCGCGCATGACCCGCATCAGAACGTCCGCAAAGGCATTGCTATACGCGGCCGCCACATCGTTCACATTAGTCACTTGCATAGCTTTGGTGAGAATTTCGGTCAGATTCTCATCATCGTAGTACCGAGCCACAATCGCAGGCAAACGCGTGATCGCAGGGTTTTGATCATCGTCAATACCTGACGGCGATTGCTCTTTCCCAATATTTTCCAGAGCGCCGCGCGTGACGCGATCGATGTATCCTTGGTAAGCGCCACCGGGGCCAAAGAACGCCGCAAACGTCCCCTGATAGGCGGCAACGTCAAAAACCCCGTCATTTGCATTCATCGATTGGATCGCAAGACGCAGTGTTTCGCCGTATTGGGTCAACATACCAAGGGTGCGCCCAGCATGTGCGAAATACCCCTTAACCCCTTCGTAATTCTTAGGATCAACTGGTGTGAACGCGGAGTTACCGCCATGCCGATGGGCAATTTTCTCAATCTGCTCAGGGTCATAGATCCAATGCATACCCAAGCAGGCAGCATCAGCCACCAGAGCGCCCAGCAATATATCTGTACTGTTCGAATGCAACATATCCTACCTCTGGCAAATGACTGTGTTCATTTTGAACACTTGCTGCTGACCTACTGAATTACAAGCTGGTTTGCACTGAGTCCTAAGTTGCCAAACGCTGAGCCAAGGCCATAACGTCCTCACAAACGCGCCAAAAAGTGCAAGAAGCACATCGCGTAAATAGCCTATCCAAAGCCGACCTTCTTATTTCTTCATGATAAACTGAGGGGTGTAATACTTGCTGGTGCGGTCGGGGGGACTCGAACCCCCACGAGTGTTACCTCACAGCGACCTCAACGCTGCGCGTCTACCAATTCCGCCACGACCGCAAAACCAGCAAGTTTGACGGCGTA
>JAHEGL010000340.1 GCA_024645145.1 Planktotalea sp. | reverse complement strand
AGCCGATATCGCGGCGAAAGAAACCTTCAGGCCATTCGATTGCATCAACCATGTCATAGGCGCGTTTATGTGCTTCGACCAATGACGCGCCGCGTGCTGTCACGTTTAAAACGCGTCCACCCGTCGCGATGATGTCGCCGTTTTTTTCAGCGGTCCCAGCATGGAAGGTCACGTTGTGACTGTCATCGGCCAATGCATCTAAGCCTTTGATGACAGAGTCTTTTTCATATGCGCCAGGATAGCCATTCGCGGCCATAACGACAGTGATGGCGTGATCATCCGCCCAATTTACCTGTGCTTTGTCTAAACGCGCCTCTGCACTGGCTTGTAAAAGGTCCAAAATCTGGCCGCCAAGGCGCATCATAAGAACCTGACACTCAGGATCGCCAAATCGCGCATTATATTCGACCAAACGTGGTGCACCGTCTTTGATCATCAGCCCTGCATAAAGCACGCCCTGATACGGGGTGCCGCGACTGGCCATTTCGGCCATGCAGGGTTTGACGATTTGCTCCAACGCTTGCGTTGCGATGTCATCTGTCAAAACAGGAGCGGGCGAATAAGCCCCCATGCCACCTGTGTTCGGACCTGTGTCGCCCTCGCCAACGCGTTTGTGATCTTGCGCTGTTCCGATTGGCAGAACATTTTCGCCATCACAAAGGACGAAAAACGAAGCTTCTTCACCGTCCATAAATTCTTCAATCACCACTTCCGCACCAGCGCCACCAAAGGCACCACCAAACATGTCATCCACAGCATCAAGCGCGTCTTGAAGCTCCATCGCGACAACAACGCCTTTGCCTGCTGCAAGCCCATCCGCTTTTACAACGATTGGTGCGCCTTGCGCGGTAATGTAGGCCTTTGCTTTGGCAGCATCCGTGAAATGCGCGTATGCAGCGGTAGGCGCGTTTGCCGCCATGCAAATTTCTTTCGTGAAAGCTTTGGAAGCTTCGAGTTGCGCCGCTGCCTGTGAGGGACCGAACACCAGAAATCCAGCATTGCGTAAATCGTCTGACACGCCTGCGGCAAGGGGCGCTTCTGGGCCAATAATTACGAAATCAATTGCTTCTGATTCAGCAAATGTGATGACCTCGGAACTGTTTTCGATATCGAAAAAGGCGCAAGTCGCGATCTGTGCAATGCCCGCATTTCCGGGGGCAACGATCAACTTATCGCATTTGGGATTCTGCATGACCGCCCATGCAAGCGCATGTTCGCGCCCACCGCCACCGAGAATGAGAATATTCATGGCAAACTCCTGTCTTCGGCACCTTGGCCTTCCGCTTGGGGCGTTCTAGTCTGCACGCATCCGATGCACAAGCGAGGCACGATGTCCGATTTGTTAGATGATCCCCGCGAGGGGGCGAATGAACCAGAATTCACAGTTTCCGAGATCTCATCAGCGGTGAAACGCACGATTGAGGGCACGTTTGATCATGTGCGCATTCGCGGCGAAGTGGGTCGCGTGGTTCACGCGCGTTCGGGGCATTTGTATTTTGATATCAAAGATGATCGCTCGGTTTTGGGGTGCACGGCTTGGAAGGGACAGGTTGCGCGCCTGACTGTGATGCCGGAAGAGGGAATAGAGATCATCGCGACCGGACGCCTGACGACGTTTCCTGGTCAGTCCAAGTACCAAATGAATGTGCAAGATGTCGCTGTCGCAGGCGAGGGCGCATTGATGGCGATGCTCGATAAGCGCAAGAAAAAGCTCGCGGCGGAGGGGTTATTCGATCTTGATCGCAAACAAGAGATCCCATTTCTGCCAGAGGTCATAGGTGTTGTGACCTCGCCGACAGGCGCAGTTATCCGTGATATTTTACACCGTTTGCGTGATCGGTTCCCACGCAAAGTTCTGATTTGGCCGGTCGCAGTGCAAGGTGAGCGATGTGCGCCGGAAGTGTCGTGTGCGATTGAAGGTTTTAACGCCTTTACCTTAGGTGGTGCGTTGCCGCGACCTGATCTGATTATCGTCGCACGCGGCGGTGGTTCTATCGAAGACCTGTGGGGGTTTAACGAAGAGAGTGTTGCACGCGCGGCGGCGGCTTCCCAAATACCGCTGATTTCTGCTGTCGGGCACGAGACGGATACGACACTTATCGATTTTGCTTCGGATCACCGCGCTCCAACGCCGACAGCGGCTGCGGAACGCGCGGTTCCTGTACGCGCTGAATTGCTGGCGCGATTGGAGGAAACAGAAAGCCGTCGCATCAATGCTATGCGCTCAGCGCTAAATTACCGCGGTGAAAAACTACGCGATCTTTCGCGAGCGTTGCCGCGCAAAGATGCGCTTTTAGGCCAGTCACAACAGCGGCTTGATCTCGCCTCTGCACGTTTGCCAAGTGCTCTATCGGCACGTGTCAATTTGGGTCGTAGTTCGCTTAGTCAAGCGTCTGGTGCTTTGCGCCCGTCGCTTCTGTCGCGCAGTTTGCTAGGGCATAAAACACGACTTGATGATCGTGCAGAGCGTCTTTTGCACCTATTGCAGCGTCGTACACGCACTGCAGGTGATGATCTTGTCAAAACAACGACGCGCTACGAGAATTTAACGCTTTCGCCGCAAATCGAACGTCGTAAAAGCGATTTGGCAGCTCTTCTAGCGCGCTTTTCTCATGCGGGGAAAGTTCAGCAGGTGCAGCAGCGAAATAAGTTGGAAGCGCTGGATCGTTTGCGATTAACATTGGGGTACGAGGCGACCTTGGAGCGTGGATACGCTGTAGTGCGCGCACCAGATGGGAGTG
>JAHEGL010000064.1 GCA_024645145.1 Planktotalea sp. | reverse complement strand
ACCCGCGCAGAATTGTTCTTCACCTCGATATAAGGCACCGTGTGCGCGCCACATTGATCGCCAATCAGCAAGCTATCGCACTGCGTGAAGTTACGCGCATTCTTCGCCTTGGGATGCATAGAAACCAAACCACGATAAGTATTTTGCGCTTTACCAGCTGAAATACCTTTCGAAACAATCCGCGACTTGGTGTCTTTACCAAGGTGGATCATTTTCGTGCCTGTATCGGCTTGCTGCATATTGTTTGCAATCGCGATGGAGTAAAACTCGCCCTGGCTGTCATCCCCGCGCAAGATGCAAGACGGGTATTTCCAAGTGACTGCAGAACCGGTTTCAACCTGCGTCCACATCACCTTGGCACGATCACCACGGCAATCAGCGCGCTTGGTCACAAAGTTATAAATACCACCCTTGCCGTTCTCATCACCGGGATACCAGTTTTGAACGGTAGAATATTTCACTTCCGCATCTTCTTCGATGATGATTTCGACCACCGCTGCATGCAACTGGGATTCATCACGCATAGGGGCCGTGCAGCCTTCCAAGTAGCTGACATAGCTGCCTTTATCCGCGATGATCAAAGTGCGCTCAAACTGACCTGTATTCTCTGCGTTGATGCGGAAGTAAGTGGACAGCTCCATCGGGCAACGCACGCCCGGCGGGATGTACACAAAAGAACCGTCAGAAAAGACAGCAGAATTCAGCGTCGCATAGTAGTTGTCGGACACCGGAACAACCGTCCCAAGATACTTCTTAACCAGCTCTGGGTGATCCTTGATCGCCTCAGAGATGGAACAGAAAATAACGCCAGCTTTCTTCAGTTCGTCCTGAAACGTTGTCCCCACAGACACCGAGTCGAAGACAGCGTCTACCGCGACTTTGCGCGGCGCGTCGGCATCGATATCTTCCGCGCCCTCGACACCAGCAAGGATCATCTGTTCCTTCAAAGGAATGCCAAGCTTTTCATATGTTGCGAGCAGTTTTGGATCAACCTCATCCAAAGACTTCGGCTTCACGGCCATGCTTTTTGGACGTGCGTAATAGTATTGATCTTGAAAATCGATCTCGGGATAATCGACCATCGCCCAATCCGGCTCTACCTTAATGAGCCAACGGCGATACGCTTCAAGTCGCCACTCCAGCATCCACTCAGGTTCGTCGTTCTTTGAAGAAATCAAACGCACGATGTCTTCATTCAGACCCTTGGGCGCATATTCCATGTCGATGTCAGTGGACCAACCGTATTTGTACGCCCCACCTACCTCGCGCACAGCATCCACAGTTTCCTGATCGACGCCGTCTTTGACGCCAGAGTCCGTCGCTGTATCCAGTGCTACCATGTCGCTCTCCATCTCACCTTTTGCTCACGCGGCCCGCGCGCGAAATTTCTCGTGTTGTGCAAGCCATGCATCCGCAAAGCTCAGCACCTCTTGTTCTGTTGTGTTGAGCCCCAAAGAGACCCTGATCGCGCAAGCTGCGTCGCTTTCACTGTATCCCATCGACATCAAAACGCCGCTCGCCTTTACCTTGCCGCTAGAGCAAGCCGATCCAGCAGAGATCGAAAATCCAGCGAGATCCATCTGCATCACTTGAGTTTCGCCTTTCCATCCAGGCGTCAAAAAGCATGAGGTGTTTGGCAAGCGCTTGACGTCATTCCCGACAGAAATAGTGTGTTTAGCACGATCTGCAATAGCGCTTTCTAGAATGTTTCTAAGTTTCTCGACTTTATCCCAAAGAGCACTGTCCAGATCTCTTTGTGCGGCTTCTGCTGCCGCACCGAACCCTGCAATTCCGATAATATTTTCTGTACCAGAGCGGCGCCCCATCTCTTGTCCGCCGCCTTTGATCTGAGCCACCACATCAAGCCCGCGTTTGATCACCAAAGCACCAATCCCCTTGGGCCCACCAAGCTTGTGCGCCGAAACAAGCGCCGTATCAGCGCCTGACCAATTAAAAGCGAGCGGTATCTTCCCAAACGCTTGCGTCATATCTGATAAGGCCAGACCATCAGGCAAACGCTGCAAGATGCCTGTTTCAGAGTTGGCAAGCTGCAATGTTGTTTGTTTTGGGTCATCCAGCGCGACTGCGCCTTGACTGTCCACCGCAAGGTCACCCGTCGTCCAACCAAGCAGTGCGTCATGCTCGATGCGCGCACTTGCCAAATTTCGACCAGCACAGGCAAGTGCCGCTGCTTCCGTTGCACTCGACGTGAAAATGATATCCGCGCCGTCCGCACCCAACGCTGCAGACACCTGCGCACGCGCTTTTTCTATGATCGACTTAGCCGCACGACCCTCAGCATGCACGGACGAAGGATTACCGAAATGATCCATCGCCGACATCATCGCTGCGCGCGCTTCATCGCGCACAGGCGTCGTCGCATTATGATCAAGATAAATCCGCGCCATCACTCATCTACAATATCAAAGAGGTCTGGAACCGCAGGACAAGGTGCAAGCCCATTGCTCACCACATCAGACAATCGCGTTTGATGCAGATACACATACACATGTGCGCTCAGCCCTTCCCACAAACGATTGGTCATTGATTGCGCACGCGATCCGGACGACGCACCTGATGCGCCGGCCCCTTTGTGCATCGCATCAACGGTTTCATCGACGGCTGCGAGTATATCAAGCACACGAATCTCCGATGTCGGCTTGGCCAAACGATACCCCCCGCCTGGCCCGCGCACGGACACAACCAGCTTGGCGCGCCGCAACTTTACAAACAGCTGTTCTAAATAAGGTAACGACACGTCTTGGCGCTTTGAAATATCACCCAAAGTCACCAAAGCATCGCTTGATTGCAGCGCAATATCCGTCAGCGCGACCATAGCGTAGCGCCCTTTTGTCGATAACTTCATGAGCGCCCCCGCTTCTGATGCTAAAACCGATGTCTCTTTGCAGCCAAAGACACTGATTTGATTGACCTTCGCGCATGCATTGCATAGATGCGTGTCGATAGCCGAGCCTTGCTCAGCTTAGAATGGTTCTAAAGTGCTCTGACTTATTCGTCAAGAATGGCCACGACGCTTTGCGCAGAGGAGTTTACGCATATGCCCGAGGTTATTTTCCCAGGTCCAGAAGGTCGCTTAGAGGGTCGTTATCACCCGCAAAAGGAAAAGGACGCGCCGATCGCAATCGTGCTGCATCCGCATCCGCAATTTGGCGGCACGATGAACAACAAGGTTGTCTACAACCTGCATTACGCCTTTTATAATATGGGCTTCACGGTCTTGCGCTTTAACTTCCGCGGTGTCGGTCGCTCGCAAGGCGAATATGATCAAGGTATTGGTGAGTTGAGCGATGCCGCCTCCGCACTCGATTACCTGCAATCCATGAATAACAACTCAAAACATTGCTGGGTCGCAGGCTTCTCATTTGGCGCTTGGATCGGCATGCAGCTTTTGATGCGTCGCCCTGAAATCACTGGGTTCATCTCCGTCAGCCCACCTGCAAATATGTATGACTTCTCGTTCTTGGCCCCTTGCCCTGCGTCCGGCCTTATCATCAACGGTACTGCAGACCGTGTGGCACCGCCTGCGGATACCGTTGGTTTGGTCAACAAGCTGCACGAGCAAAAGGGCATTACAATCACCCACCAAGAGCTTGAAGGCTCCGGTCACTTCTTTGAAGAGCCGCATATGGACACGATGATCGGCAACGTTCAGACCTATGTGAAACGCCGTTTGACAGAAACAACCCGCTAAGGTGCAATCATGAGCGCGATCATTGATAAAATGGCCGACGATCTGGCACGCGACGCCATTGAAGCGGCGGAAGCGATTGGCGATGAAGAGGTGATCAACAACATCGGTAAAATGCTCGCCTCTTCCTCAACGACTGCCGAGGAAGCGTTTATGACAGCGGCCCGCGTGCGTATTGCTCTGAACCGCGCGCGCAAGTTTCTTGACGAGCGGATCGACAAAGCCGCCGCTGATGTGGACAATGCATGAGCACGCGTCTCGATGCGCAAATGGCGTTTCTGAACGAAGCGGACAAGCTTAAAAATGTGATCCGTGCGACGACCCTTTGCGATGGGTCGCGCTATGAAAACTCAGGCGAACACAGTTGGCACATCGCGTTATACGCCTTGGTTCTGGCCGAACATGCGCCCGATGGCGTTGATGTCAGCCGCGTGATCAAGATGCTGTTGCTGCATGATCTGGTTGAAATTGATGCAGGCGATGCGCCAATCTTCGGCGATCATGATGTTGCTGCGATGGAAGCAGATGAAGCCAAAGCCGCTGACCGCATCTTCGGCCTTTTGCCTAAAGATCAAAACACAGAACTCCGCACGATATGGGCAGAGTTCGAAGCCGCCATTACCCCGGATGCGATCTTTGCAAAATCCCTTGATCGCTTTCAGCCGCCCAACCAAAACCTGATGTCAAACGGCGGGTCTTGGACAGATTATGGCGTGAGCTACGAGACTATTGAAGCCCGTGTTGGCTCCAAAATTGATCGCGGAGCCCCAACTCTTTGGGCCTGGCTTGCACCAAAGATCAAAGCCTGGTTTGCGCGCTAATCCCTTCCTTTCTCTAAAAATATCCCCGCCGGAGGCTCGAATTTTTTCAAAAAATTCGCTACCCCGCCCGACGTTTAATCGCGCCAGCATGTTCAGCAAGATCACGTGCAATCGCGAAAGCCCCTTTGATTTTATCTACATCCGTTTTCCATTCGCGCAGTACAACAATCTTGTTGTCCCGCACCTTCGCTTGCCCTTTTTGGCTTTGAATAAAGGACACAAGCCCTTCCGGGGACGCAAACTTATCGTTGTGAAACAAAACTGTTGCGCCTTTTGGTCCACCATCGAGCTTTGCAATGCCCGCTTTCTTACACATCGCTTTGATACGCACGACCAACATCAAGGTGTTCACTTCTTTGGGCAACTTGCCGAAACGGTCAATCAACTCGGCGGCAAATCCTTCCAACTCCACTTTCGTCGTCAGTGAAGACAGGCGGCGATACAGCCCCAAACGCACATCCAGATCAGGTACATAGTCTTCGGGGATCAAGACTGGCACGCCCAGATTGATCTGCGGTGCCCATTGATCGTCATTCACCGAAAGCCCGTCCATTTCGCCTGAACGGATCTTGGCAATCGCATCCTGCAGCATGGATTGATAAAGCTCATACCCCACATCGCGCATCTGTCCTGATTGCTCTTCACCCAACAGATTACCCGCTCCGCGAATATCGAGGTCCTGAGAGGCGAGCGTAAACCCTGCCCCAAGCGTGTCCAGTGACCCAAGAACGCGCAATCGTTTTTCTGCGGTTGCCGTCAGTTTCGCGCGTGGTTTCGTGGTCAGATACGCATATGCGCGCGTTTTTGAGCGGCCAACCCGTCCGCGAATTTGATAGAGCTGCGCCAGACCAAACATATCAGCACGGTGCACAATCATCGTGTTCGCAGTCGGAATATCGAGGCCGCTTTCCACAATCGTTGTCGCAAGCAGAATGTCGTATTTGCCGTCGTAAAACGCGTTCATTCTGTCATCGAGCTCGCCTGCCGCCATCTGACCATGCGCCACCATATAACTCAGCTCAGGCAGTTGTTCTTTAAGAAACGCTTCGATTTCTGGCAGGTCCGAAATACGCGGAACCACATAGAATGATTGCCCACCGCGGTAGTGTTCGCGCAAAAGAGCTTCACGCAGGGTCACCGCATCAAATTCGCTGACGTAGGTACGAATGGCGAGGCGATCCACAGGGGGTGTGCCAATGACCGACAAGTCCCGCACGCCAGAGAGCGAGAGTTGCAACGTGCGCGGGATCGGTGTTGCAGTCAATGTCAGTACATGAATGTCCGTGCGCAACGCTTTCAAGCGTTCTTTGTGGCCGACACCAAAATGTTGCTCTTCGTCGATAATCAGCAAACCAAGATTGTTAAACTTGGTGTTTTTCGCCAACAAAGCATGGGTTCCGACGACAATATCAACGATGCCAGCCGCCATATTTTTGCGGGTTTCTTCCGCACTCTTTGCGGTGACGAAGCGCGACAATGGACGCACTTCGATCGGGAACCCGCGAAATCGTTCTGCAAAGCTCTTGTAGTGTTGACGCGCTAGCAACGTCGTTGGCGCAATGATGGCCACTTGCACACCTGACATGGCAGCGATAAACGCCGCGCGCATCGCAACTTCAGTTTTACCGAAACCCACATCACCACACACAAGACGGTCCATTGGTTGCCCTGACCCCATGTCAGCCAAGACATCACCAATGGCTGCAAGCTGATCATCCGTCTCTTGATACGGAAAACGCGCAGAAAATGCGTCCCACATCCCGAGCGGAGGCTCCATAATCGGAGCGCGGCGCAAGGCGCGCTCGGCTGCGACACGAATGAGCTTATCAGCCATTTCGCGAATACGTTCTTTGAGCTTCGCTTTTTTGCTTTGCCAAGCGCCGCCACCAAGACGATCCAGAAGACCTTCTTCATGGCCATATTTACTAAGCAGTTCGACATTCTCAACCGGCAGGTAAAGCCGTGCATTGTCTGCATAATCCAGCAAAATGCATTCATGTGCCGCACCTGCAGCGGTTATCACTTCAAGCCCTTGGTAGCGCCCAATCCCGTGATCAACGTGAACAACCAAATCACCCGGGTTCAGGCTTTGGGTTTCGGTCAGAAAATTCTCAGCCTTACGGCGCTTCTTTGCCGTGCGGATAAGACGATCACCCAGTACATCTTGCTCTGAAATAACCGTCATATCGGGTGTTTCAAACCCATGCTCCAAGGCCCAAACTGCAAGGTACAGGCCACGCTTGCCGATGCTTTTGCCGTCGCGCAGGGCAATCGTTTCGGCTAGACCTTCATCCTCGATCAAACCTGCCAGACGTTCGCGCGCACCTTCAGAGTAGGACGCGATAACAACAGGCCCCTGTTCCATCTTAAGTTTAACATGCTGAGCTAAAGCCCCGAAAAGACTGATGCTTTCCTGTTGACGTTCTGGCGCGAAGTTGCGCCCGATACGCCCCATAGCGTCCGTTGTGCCAAGTCCGACAGCTTGCGGCAGCGCGGCCAGTTGCAACACACGGCGGTCCGCCATCGTCGCGTCCCACGCCGCTTCATCCAGATACAGCAATTCCGCAGGAGCCGGTTTGTAGACAGAGTCCATCCGGTTTTTGGCACCCATCGCAATTTTGCGGGTTTCATACTGATCCGCGACGCTTTCCCAACGTGCAATGCGCGCAGCTGTGAGTGCATCATCACAGGTGATTGTCGCATTTGGCAGATAGTCAAACAAGGTCTCTAGGCGCTCATGAAAGAACGGCAACCAATGCTCCACACCTTGATGTTTACGCCCTGCACTGACCGCTTCATAGAGTGGATCATCGGTACCTGCTGCACCAAACTCGATACGGTAGTCTTGACGAAAACGCGTGATTGCTTCGTCATCAAGGATCACCTCGGACACTGGTGCAAGCTCGATCACTTCAAGTTTTTCTGTCGTGCGCTGTGTGGCTGGATCAAACCGGCGCGCGCCGTCCAAGATATCACCGAACAGATCAAGCCGGATCGGCCCTAGCTCACCCGGCGGAAAGATATCGATGATCCCGCCGCGCACGGCATAATCGCCCGGCTCAATCACTGTAGGGCTTTGAACAAACCCCATACGCACCAAGAAATTGCGCAGCGCTTTTTCATCAACCCGCCCACCGACAGTTGCGGAAAACGCCGCTTCTTTCAGAACAGATCTTGCCGGAATGCGTTGGGTCGCTGCGCTAAGCGTGGTGAGCAGAATGAATTTGTCCGGCATCCCGTGAACAAGTCCAGCAAGTATCGCCATACGCGCCGCAGAAATATCAGCGTTCGGGGAAACACGATCATAGGGCAGACAATCCCAACCAGGAAACACCACAACGGGCATATCGTGCGCGAAAAAGCGTAGCGCATCTTGCACCGCAACCATTCGTTTGTCGTCGCGTGCGATATGGCAGACAGGCGCGCCAGCGCTTTCAAGCTCACGCAAAATGAGTTGGGCGTCATAGCCTTCGGGGGCACCTGAAACGGTGATATGGGAAGCGTTGCTCATAAGGCGAAGATGGTCCTTAAGGCGCGCGCGTCAAACGCCAAACGGGCCTAGCGAAAGATTAGTGTACATGCCCCACATTGCAGTGACGAAAATCGACACCATACCAATGACTTGGACAAATATGCGGTGTCTGAACAGACGCGTATAAAGCGCTTCTCCAGTGGCGGCTGTGTCATGGATAAGCCGCGCTGTATTAAGGGTAAGTAAACCCACTAAGGTCATGGGCAGCATCAGTAAGAACAGGGCTTGTGCAAATTCCACCCAGTATAAAAACCCCAGCAAACCAAGACCGGTCAGCACAAAACAAGTAATTCCCGCCAGCCAAAGACCAGACATCCGCCCTATATACAAAAGACGGGTCACATTGATGCGCACCAGATCTTCCATATCCGCAACCGCAGATCCGCCATCGCGGCGTGCGCGCAATACCAGATCATAGGGCACTCCAAGCACATAGTGCGACGCAGAAGACCACATCACAGCCAGCGCGATCCAGAACCAAAGGTTCGAGAAAGAGCGCATATCAATGAGTTCAAAAAGGGCGTCTGTCAGTTCCAAAGCGACTCTTCTATCCAAAACGAGAGCGATGATGCCCCCTATAGCGGGCCTTTTATGCAATTCCCAGCCTTGTTCTGAAGCCATACACATGTCAGATTTGCCGGACCACAATGTTTCAAAGTAGGACACGTATGACACCGACAGTCGCACCCTTCCCCGCCGCCCGTTTTCGGCGCGCACGCCGCACCTCAGCCTTGCGCGCGCTCACTCAAGAAAATGCGCTGACACCGGGTGATCTGATCTGGCCAATTTTCGTGCGTGACGGCAAAGGTATTGAAGAGCCTGTCAGCTCCATGCCCGGTGTGGTGCGTCGTTCCGTGGACAAGATAGCCGAGGCTGCAAAACAAGCGCAAAGCCTTGGCATTCCAGCGATTTGCCTGTTTCCCTACACTGATGACAGTCTAAAAACCGAAGATTGCGCGGAAGCTTGGAACCCCAACAACCTGAGCAATCAGGCAACCCGAGCGATCAAAGATGCCGCGCCTGATATAGCGGTCATAACCGATGTGGCGCTCGATCCGTATAATATCAATGGACATGATGGGTTTGTTGAAGACGATGTCATTGTGAATGACCGCACCGTCGAAGCCTTGGTTAAAATGACCCTCGCGCAAGCCGAAGCAGGCGTAGATATCATCGGACCATCAGATATGATGGACGGGCGGATCGGTGCTATGCGCTCCGCTTTGGAAGCTGAGGGCCACAGTGACGTGATGATCCTAAGTTATGCCGCGAAATACGCCTCCGCCTATTATGGCCCTTTCCGTGATGCAGTTGGCGCGTCTGGTGCTTTGAAAGGTGATAAGAAAACCTATCAAATGAACCCTGCCAATTCTGACGAAGCAATGCGTTTGATCCAACGTGATCTGCAAGAAGGCGCGGATATGGTCATGGTGAAACCCGGCATGCCCTACCTCGACATTTGTCGCCGCGTCAAAGACGGCTTTGGGGTGCCGACCTATGCCTACCAAGTGAGTGGTGAATACGCGATGATTGAAGCCGCGGCCCAGAACGGCTGGATCGACGGAGAGCGCGTGATGATGGAAAGCCTCATGTGCTTCAAACGCGCAGGGTGCGACGGCGTTTTAAGTTACTTTGCACCGCGCGTGGCGGAAATTCTGGCAAATGGGTAACAATCTGCGCTGATCTCCGCCGCTCTGCTTTAGAAAGCCATGACTTTAACAACTCTTTGGGGTATTCATTCATCAACTCCCGCCGTCAGAGGTGGGTAGATGAGGCAAAAAGCAGGTATCTCCATGACGACTTTCTCGCGTCGCGCATTTGCGCTTTCTGGTTTGGCTGGCAGCGTTGTTGCGCTAGGTGCGTGTGACCGCATTAATGACAACACCGCCCCTGACAGGCTTGATGCGCGCGTTGATGCAACGCTGGCAGAAATGTTCGCGCAATACGGTAAAACAAGGTCGCTGGCGGCACGCTCTGCGGGCATGTTGGTTATGCCTTTGATCACCGAAGCTGGACTTGGCTTGGGTGGTGGCTTTGGGCGCGGCGCGTTGCGCGTTGGCGGCGTGTCTGTTGAGTATTACAACACCACCAAAGCCAATTGGGGCGTCCAAATCGGCGCGAACCAGTATGCACATGTGCTGTTCTTTATTACCGAGGACGCATTGACCAATTTCCGCGCCAGTGATGGCTGGGAACTTGGCGCTGATGTGGAAGCCGCCATCTACGATGAAGGGCAAACCTTCAGCACCTCGACCACGACCAACTCAGCTCCTGTCATTAGCATAATTTTCGGCCAAGCAGGCTTGAAACTCGGTGTGACGATTGAGGGTACGAAATACTCAAAAATGGCTCCGCCTGAGCGCTTTTAACGACGCGTCCCATTGCACCCCAGATCATGTTTCTGCTACAAACGAGCTAACTATATATAGCGGCTCGGTCAAAACGAGTGTGCGGTGACAGGACTGGAAATTTCACGTGAACGACACACCAGAAACCCCTGAAAACGAAAACGAAAATCAAAAGCCTGTTTCTGTTTACTCAGGGCCTTCGATTTCCATCACCTCGGAGATGAAAACCTCCTACCTCGATTATGCGATGTCAGTTATCGTCTCACGAGCGATTCCCGACCTGCGTGATGGTCTGAAACCCGTACACCGCCGCATCCTGTATGCGATGCACGAAGCTGGCAACACGCACGAAAAGAGCTACCGCAAGTCTGCTCGTGCCGTGGGTGATGTTATGGGTAAGTATCACCCGCATGGTGACAGCGCGATCTACGATGCCCTTGTGCGAATGGCGCAGGATTTCTCCATGTCGCTTCCACTGCTTGATGGTCAGGGTAACTTTGGTTCCATGGACGGCGATAATGCCGCTGCGATGCGTTATACCGAAGTGCGCATGGACAAGCCTGCTGCTTTCCTTTTGTCCGATATTGACAAGGAAACAGTCGATTTTCAGGATAACTACGACGGAAAAGACCGAGAACCGACAGTCCTACCCGCACGCTATCCGAACATGCTGGTCAACGGCGCTGGCGGTATCGCAGTCGGTATGGCTACGAATATCCCACCACATAATCTTGGCGAAGTCGTCACAGCGACCCTCGCACTCATCGACAATCCAGATCTGACCACAGAAGAATTGATCGAATATGTGCCGGGCCCAGACTTCCCGACAGGCGGTATCATGTTGGGCCGCAGTGGCGCGCGGAAGGCGTATTTGGAAGGTCGTGGATCCGTTGTTATTCGCGCGGCGACGCGTGTCGAAGAAATTCGCAAAGACCGCTACGCTATTGTTGTCGATGAAATCCCCTATCAGGTGAATAAATCCTCAATGATCGAAAAAATCGCGGAGCAAGTCCGTGAGAAAAAGATCGAGGGTGTCGCGCACGTTCAAGACGAAAGCGACCGTAATGGCGTGCGCGTTGTGATCGAACTAAAGCGCGACGCAACGCCAGAAGTTGTGCTGAACCAACTGTTCCGCTTCACACCGATGCAAACCTACTTTGGCTGCAACATGCTTGCGCTGAACGGTGGTCGTCCTGAAACGCTTACGCTGCGCCGGTTCCTGACAAGCTTTATCGACTTTCGCGAAGATGTTGTTGCGCGTCGTACCGCATATGAGTTGCGCAAAGCGCGTGAGCGGTCCCATATCCTTTGCGGTCTTGCTGTTGCGGTCACCAATGTCGACGAAGTCGTCGCGACAATCCGTGCATCAGCAGATGCGGCTGAGGCGCGTCGAAAACTGATGACCCGTCGTTGGCCCGCGATGGCGATCGCAGAATACATCAATTTGATCGACGATCCGACCCATACGATGAATGACGACGGGACCTATAATCTGTCTGAAACACAGGCCCGCGCGATCCTTGAATTGCGTCTTCAGCGCCTTACCCAGATCGGTGTCAAAGAAGTCACCGACGAACTTAAAGAACTCGCCGCAAAGATCAGAGAATACTTGGAAATTCTTGGTTCGCGCGAACGCATTATGGGCATTATTCGAGATGAGTTAACAGACGTCCGTGAGAAGTTTGCTGTCGATCGTCGTACAGAGATTGTCGACTGGTCTGGCGACATGGAAGACGAAGATCTGATCGAGCGTGAGGATATGGTCGTGACCATCACCTCTGGTGGTTACATCAAGCGCACACCTTTGATCGACTTCCGAGCGCAACGTCGTGGCGGCAAAGGTGTCGCAGGCATGCAGACCAAAGATGAGGACGTGATCACCACGCTCTTTGTTGCCAATACGCACACGCAGCTGTTGTTCTTCACAACAGACGGCATGAGCTACAAACTCAAAACCTGGCGCTTGCCGCTGGGTGGCCGGACATCAAAGGGCAAGGCGATTGTAAACATCCTGCCCATCCCGACGGGCGTCTCGATTGCGGCTATCATGCCGGTGGATCGCGATGAAAAAGAATGGGATGACTTTCAAGTGGTCTTTGCGACCTCCGCAGGAACTGTGCGCCGCAATAAGCTGTCCGATTTCACCAACGTCATGCGCAACGGCAAGATCGCGATGAAATTCGAGGGTGAACATGAAAACACCACCCTTATTGATGTGCGCATTGCCAGCAATGATGACGATGTGATGCTGGTCACGAATTCGGGTCGCGCTATTCGCTTTCGTGCGACGGATGTACGTGTCTTTAATTCGCGCGCCTCCACGGGCGTACGGGGCATCAAACTACAGGGCGATGATACTGTCGTATCCATGTCAGTCATTCGTCACTTTGAGGCGACATCGGATGAGCGTGCCGCTTACCTCAAGATGCGTCGTGCTATGGCAGGGCTCGCGGATGATGCAGAGCTACCCGATGAGGAAGAAGGCGATGCAAACACCCAAATCTCGCAGGAGCGCTACGCAGAAATGTCAGCGATCGAGAACTTGATCCTCACCATTACCTCAGGTGGCGCAGGCAAGCTGTCCTCGTCTCAGGATTACCCCCTTCGTGGACGCGGTGGCATGGGCGTGACGGCTATGGACAAAGCGATGCGTGGTGGTGAGGTCGTGGCCTCCTTCCCAGTGGAGCTAGATGATCAGATCATGCTTGCCACATCCAAGGGTCAATCGATCCGCGTCCCTGTTGAGGGGATTTCGTTCAGATCACGCTCTGCGGGCGGTGTGAAAGTCTTCAACACGGGCAAGAACGAAAGCGTTGTATCAGTTGCGTGGATCGCTGATCAAGGCGAAGATGAGCTTGCAGAAGACGCCGGTGAAACCACAGAAGAATAAAGGAACATAAGATGAAGCAAGTACCGAAAGACACAACTGATGACGCGCTTATTCAAGAGTTTCTGAAAAAAGGTGGCGAAGTAAAAAAGGGTGCGACCAAGCCGATGAAACCCGAGCTTGGCATTTCCAAAAATGTTTGGAACCAGACCCTGACAAAAGATGAAAAAGCCGCACGCGATAAGAAGTAAACCGCGTAATAGCGCGTCGAGCCACAATGTTACTTAACCTCCGACAACGAGGTTTAGGAAGCAGATGGGGTGCGTATTTTGGTAGGCTCTGCTCACGCCGGCTGAAATCTGCCTAAAGCATATTAAAAATACATCAATACCGCCATTAGTTGTATTTTTGAGTTGACTTTGTATCCTTTGATGATCAATATAATTTTAAATACAGGGAAAGATCGAACAACGACATGGCTGCGCTT
>JAHEGL010000329.1:59-2752 GCA_024645145.1 Planktotalea sp. | reverse complement strand
CCTGTGTAGAAGCTCATTCTTGAAGGACCGCAGATGGGGGATTGCACATAAGTTTTGTTAAACCGTACCCCTTTTGCTGCAAGTTCATCGATGTTTGGCGTGTCGATATGATCTGCACCGTAGCAGCTCAGATAGTCCCAACGCAGCTGGTCTGCCATAATCCAAAGTACGTTCATATCGATCTAACCTTTTGCAATTTTTGGCAATTTAGTGTGCAATTTCATTTAGCACTTGGGCCTTGCATTGTTCAACACATTCCGCGGCCTAGATAATCACACGTGTTAATACGTTCTCTTGACGAGTAGCCACTGCTTATCAGTGCAACGATGAACGATCCGGCTTGACACTTGCAGGATCAAATCCTTCACCAACAATATGTTCTGGTATGTCTTGGCCCAAAATTTTCGCGGCTGCATATTCAGCCAAAGCAGGCGCAGATTGGATGCCATACCCACCCTGCCCGGCGAGCCAATAAAATCCTTCAACCTGCTTTGAAAACCCCGCAACGGGGCATTTATCAGCAACAAAACTGCGCAGCCCCGCCCACGACCGCTCGATCCGGCGCACGGAAATATCAAACGCTCGCTCTATCCGATCAACGCAAATTGCGATGTCCATTTCATCAGGCTGCACGTCACATGGCGTTTCGCGATCCTCATTCGCTTGGGATATCAATAACTTACCTGCTTCGGGCTTTAGGTAAAATTCCTCATGCACATCCACGGTTAATGGCAAATCGTTGATATCATACCCATCCGGTGCATCGATGATCAAAGCTGTGCGGCGCTTCGGGATCAATCCAATACGCTCGGCCCCCGCCATTTCGCCCAAAACATCTGCCCAAGCGCCACTTGCATTAACCACGTATTTCGCACTGAACGCGCCTTGCGTGGACGCGAGCGTCCAACCACTTGAGGTCTTGGTGACCTTTTGAACCTCTGCGTTGGTGTGGACCGCGCCACCGTTGGCTTTGAACTGACGCAAGTATCCTTGATGCAATGCAGCGACATCAATTTCAGCGGTTCCATCATCCCACAATGCTGCGGCAGCATATCCCTTTCTTAACGGCGGAATACGGGTTTGGAGCACGTCTTGGTCTAGGACCGAAATCGCCCCCCCCCGCCGAGTTCGGTTTGCAAATTGGATAGGTCGCTCAGCTGATCTTCGCGCGCGAGAAAGCAGGCGCTTCTAGGTCGAAGCAAAGGGCTGTCCGCAAAACCATCCGGTGGCGTATTGAAAAATTCGCGCGAAGCACGGGTCAAAGCGCGGATCGGTTCAGGCCCATAAACAGGTGAATATATCGCCGCAGATCGCCCGGTCGTGTGATAACCAGGCTGACTTTCCATTTCCAGCAATAGCACCTGTTTGCCAGCTTTCGCTAAATTGGCAGCAACGGACGCCCCTGCGATGCCCGCGCCGATCACCGCTATATCGTAAACTTCGCTCACGCATGTCCCCTTTTCATCGGTGCCATTAAGGCGTTGCGCTGAACGGAAAGCAAGATCAACTCACTCAGGGCGTTCACAAAATTGCCTTTGCTAAAGCATTCGTCCACATCTTTGTCGTCACAGATCTCAAACGCAAAATGAATAGAAGTATTCTATCTACCGGCCGAGCCGAATAGATGTAAGATAAGCTTTCACGAAGACGGTTGGCGGATGTCTGTGACAGCCTTGTGCTGGCTTATCACAAGATCCGCTGCCACCGAATGTTCCTGCATAAATAGCGCATTTGGCAAATCATTGCTGCGCGCACGTGCAAGAGCTGCCTTTTCTGTATGACCATGCGCGACCCAACGTTCCACAAGGCGGCGTTCCAACTCTTTTGGGGCCACATCAAGCATGATGCTGAAATCCCAAAACTCGATCAAGCGATCCCAAGGCGCGATGTTCAAAAGCAGATAGTTACCCTCAACCAAGATCGTTTTATCGCCTTCACGGATTTTCCCACCATTCGGCACCGTGTAATCAAGTGCGCGATCAAACGTTGGGAAATATAGGGTTGGAACATCACGAATTTCCTTAACAATTCCCTCCAACCCCAAAGCATCAAAAGTCTCGAGCGCGCCTTTGCGCTCGAGTAGCCCATGCGCACGCAGATCAGAATTGTCTCGATGAAAACCATCCATCGTCAGCACGCGCGCATTATCTATTTGCTGCGCAAGGTCTTCGGCCAAAGTGGACTTGCCGCTCGCAGGGGCCCGACAATCGCTATTATGCGACGACCGTTCTTCAGCGATATATCTTCGATCGACTGAACAATGCGTTCAACATCCATCCCTCTGTGTCCTTTTACAGTACTGTTTAGTGTTGCTCAGCATTTGCACAACACTCTTTAAGTTGAAAGATTTGACCTAAGCGTCTGCCAACTTGGCACCTAGCTTTTCCAGCATTTTCAGGCATTGCTCTAACTGCTCAACCGCAAGAAACTCATCTGCTTTATGCGCCTGCTCTATTGAGCCGGGACCGCACACCACGACGTCCATACCCAGCGCTTGGAAAATTCCAGCCTCTGTCCCGAAAGGCACCATATCCGCGCTATTTGCGCCTGTCAGCTCTGATACGATCCGCAGCGCTTCATTGGCATCGGTCGGGATCAAGCCAGCGACTTCGCCGATGACTTCGGTTTCAATGCTTGCATCAGGATGCACTCGGCGCATCGCAGGAAGCAAGACGTCATCACAATAGCTGCGC
>JAHEGL010000321.1 GCA_024645145.1 Planktotalea sp. | reverse complement strand
CGATTGGAACGAGCGTGCGCGCAAAGCCAAGCCCGATCATATGGCCCCCCGTCAGGCGTGGCTCGCGATCATGTCAGCGCTGCCAAAGGACGCGATCATCAGCTCCGACATCGGCAACAACTGCGCCATCGGCAACGCTTATCCGTCCTTCGACAAAGGCCGAAAATACCTCGCTCCGGGCCTCTTTGGTCCCTGTGGTTACGGCTTGCCAGCGATCCTTGGCGCCAAGATCGGCTGCCCTGATGTGCCGGTTGTCGGTTTTGCGGGCGACGGCGCATTTGGCATTTCGATGAACGAGATGACGGCTTGCGGGCGTGGCGACTGGCCCGCGATCACGATGGTGATCTTCCGCAACTACCAGTGGGGTGCCGAAAAGCGCAACACGACCCTGTGGTTCGAAGACAACTTCGTCGGCACCGAGCTGAACGAAGGTGTGAACTATGCCGATATTGCAAAGGGTTGTGGCCTCAAGGGCGTTCAGGTTACGGGCATGGAAGAGTTGACCATCGCGCTGGATACAGCCGTCAAAGAGCAGATGAAGGATGGCGTGACGACCTTCATCGAAGTGGTGCTGAACCAGGAACTGGGTGAGCCCTTCCGCCGCGATGCGATGAAAAAGCCAGTGTCTATGGCGGGCATCAGCAAAGACGACATGCGCCAGCAGCAGCTTGCCTGATTGCTGAAACAACAGGGAGAGGCATCCGCCTGGATGCCTCTCCTCCCCTCAGCCGTCCTTTTGGCGGCGCCCGTTGACCTAGCCCTTACCTTTTAATTCCACGTGCCCATCGGGGCGCGACCAAGGAGTTCATGTCTGATGACAACATCTTCGGCTATCCCCCCGACCTTCGCTGAGCGTGTGGCTGGGTTTTTCACCGATAATGACCCGGGTTTTGCCGTTTCGGTTGTCATTGCCATGTGCGCGCAGTTTCTGTCCGAACACTACGGTGCGCCCGCAATGCTCATGGCGCTGCTGCTTGGCATCGCGTTTCACTTTCTCGCGGAAGAAGGCCGTTGTGTGCCGGGCGTCGCCTTTACGTCCAAAACTGTGTTGCGCATTGGAGTAGCCTTGCTGGGTGCGCGCATCAGTGTTGAATTGCTGATTGGGCTGGGGCCAAAGCTGATCGGCCTTGTTGTGGCTGGTGTGATCCTTACGATCCTCTTTGGCCTTCTGGGTGCAAAACTGCTGGGTCGCGGGTGGCGATTTGCTCTGCTGACAGGTGGGTCTGTTGCGATCTGTGGTGCATCGGCGGCGATGGCCGTTGCGGCTGTCCTGCCAAAGAACGAGCATTCTGAACGAAACCTGATTTTCACCGTGCTGAGTGTGACGATCCTATCCACCGTAGCTATGATCGCTTATCCTATCATCACCGGCTGGCTTGAGTTGGATGATCTCGCCGCTGGCGTTTTCCTTGGCGGAACGATTCATGATGTGGCGCAGGTCGTTGGTGCCGGGTTTTCTGTCAGCAACGAGACCGGTGAAACCGCGACACTTGTGAAACTTATCCGCGTGACCATGCTTGCGCCGGTCGTGCTGGTGTTTGCCTTGATCATCCGCGCCTATGCCGATGATGATCCGCAAGAGGGCGGCAAACGCCCTCCACTCATGCCGTTCTTCGTTATTATGTTCTTGATCCTCGCGGCGATCAATTCCTTCGGTTTAATCCCCGCGTTCGTGCAAGGTTTCCTTGCCGACATGTCGAAATGAGCGCTGCTGGTATCCATTGCAGCGGTTGGCATGAAAACGTCGCTCAAGACGATTTTCGATGTTGGCGGGCAGGCAATCATTCTTATCGTGGCTCAGACGATCTTTATTGCGGGCCTCATCATTTATGGCATTATCCACTTTGCCAGCTAAACAGAAAAGGACACCGTAATGCGTGTTGTAGACTTTCAAGAAGACGCCGCGATTGCAAAGCGCCGCCTCGCCGATTTGCCAGACCGCGTTGTAGAAGGCGACCCACATCACGAAACGCAAATGCGTTTTACCAGCGCCGACGGTACTTTGCTGGCCGGGACATGGACCAGCACACCCGGCAGATGGCATGCCTTCGCTGACCGAGATGAGTTTTGCTACTTTTTGTCGGGCCATGCGCAACTGATTTCCGAAGACGGTACGGTTCAGGACTTTCGCGCTGGCGACAGTTTTCTGATCCCAAATGGCTTTGTCGGCTATTGGAATGTGTTGGAAACGACCACCAAGCACTTTGTCATTCGCGACTACAGCGCTGTTTGACACACACACCTGCCATTTAAGGACAAGACGATGAACCCGATGACGCGTATTTTGGATACAGCCATTCGGCTGAACCGTAAAATCGTTCTGAGCGAAGGCGAGGATCCACGCGTTGTCGCCGCTGCGGTTGAGGCGCGCAGGCAAGGTGTCGCACGGGTGGTGCTTGTCGGAGACCGGGCCGCTATTGCTCTGGCTGGTACTGTCAGATTAAACTTGGTTGAAGCGAGCAGGCTGTATTTGTAGCATCCGCAAATGACAAAACACTCCTCATTCAGGTACTTTAAAACGAGCCCTGATATCATCCTCTTGGCGGTGATGCTTTATGTTCGGTTCCCGCTCTCACTTCGTAACGTGGAAGATTTTTTGCACGAACGAGGCATTGAGATCAGCCATGAATCAGCCATGAAACAGTTCGGTTTTGGTGGAACAGGTTTGGTCCGATGTCTAAAAAAGTTCGCTGCCGTCCACTCTTCGATCCACAACCATTTCAATCAGGAGCGCCACTTCTACTCACGAGACAATTTT
>JAHEGL010000312.1 GCA_024645145.1 Planktotalea sp. | reverse complement strand
CCACGCTGCGGCCTATGCGGTGGTCAGTTATCAGACCGCGTGGCTGAAAGCGAACCATCCAGTTGAGTTTATGGCTGGCGTAATGAACTGCGATATCCATTTAACGGATAAGCTTGCGGTGTATTTTGAAGAGGTCAAGAAAGGGCTCGATCTGCCTTGGGTTCCGCCTTGCGTGAACCGTTCTGATGCGACGTTCAAAGTCACTGAGGGTGCCTTGGTTTACGCGCTGGGCGCTTTGAAGAATGTTGGCGTTGAAGCGATGAGGCTGGTCGTGGATGGACGCGGCGATAAACCGTTCAGTACGATTTACGATCTGGCGCGACGTGTTGATCTCAAGCGTGTCGGCAAGCGGCCGCTGGAAATGCTCGCGCGCTCTGGCGCGTTTGATCAGCTGGATCCAAACCGTCGCCGTGTTTTTGATAGTCTCGATGGTTTGGTGAACTATTCCCAAGCGATTTTTGAGCAAAAGAATTCAAATCAGGTATCTTTGTTCGGTGAAGCGGGGGCTGATTTGCCAGAACCACGTCTAAGCCCCGTGCAAGATTGGATGCCAGCAGAACGCCTTAATGAGGAATTCCGCGCAGTTGGTTTTTATATGTCTGGTCATCCGCTTGATGATTACATGGCTCCGTTGAAGCGCAAAGGTGTGATGACCTTGGATGAGGTCACAGCCAAGGCTGAAAACGGGGCTTTGGTTGCGAAACTCGCAGGCGTAGTAGCGGGGCGGCAGGAACGTAAATCCGCGCGTGGCAATCGTTTTGCTTTTGCACAGCTGAGCGACACCACTGGGGCTTATGAGGTGACTTTGTTCTCTGATACGCTCGATAAATGCCGCGAATTTTTGGCAACAGGGGCGAAGGTTGTCGTCACTGTAGAAGCAAATATGGAGAGCGATCAGTTGAAATTACTGGGTCGTTCCGTTGCGCCGATTGATGTTGTGGTTGCGGATGCAGGCCAGACAAGCCTGCGCATATTTGTAGAAAACTCTGGTGCCGTCGCGAATATCGCCTCTGTGCTGACGCGCGCGCAAGAGACCGTCAAGCAAGGCGCGCGCGGGTCTGTTTTACTGTGTTTGCTCGACAGTGATCTGCCCGGCGAAGTTGAAGTGGATCTAGGCCGTGAATTTCCTGTGAACCCGCAGATCAAAGGCGCACTAAAGAGCCTTGATGGGGTCATGCAGGTCGAAGAAGTTTGATCTTGAAGAAAGATCTGAGCCTCCGGCGGGGATATTTTTAGAGAGAGGATGCCTAGTGCGGTGCCCTTTGGCGGGCTTGATCCGCAAGATCTGTGAGACCCGTCTTTTCATAAACCTGTGCGAGCATTTCGTTCAGCGGAATGCCATCGGGATCAAACGTTCGGCGCATTTCCAAGACTTGCTGCGCTTGCGCAAGGCGGTCTGTTTTCATCAAAGCGTCTAGGTGCACTTGTTCAAACAGGTCGCGTTGCGCATGGCTTCCACCGATCTCTGCCATACGCGGCAAGGCGTGGCCCAGCTCGTGCACAGTGGTTTCAAAATCACCGCGCGTGTATGCAAGCAAGCCCTCGCACGCGGGCAATGCCACGTTTCGCCAGACGTCTTGCTCAAAGCTTGGCGCGCTTGCCTTTTGCTTGATCGCGCTGATCAGAGTATCGGCCATGGGGTCATTTGAGCGACCAAGCGCGTAGAGATATTGCATGGTCAGGAACGGCAAAGTCGTATCAGCGCCACGCAAAGCGATGTGGTCTGCGACGTCTTTCCACCGGTCTTGCACATCGATGCCTGCAAGCTCCATCCGGGCGAGTAGGGACGCCGCGCCGATCTGATCTTGAGCAAAGTCCTTTTCCAATCCCCAAACATAGCTGTCATAGGCTTGGCGTACCTCATCGTGTTTGCCCATTGAGATGTAGAAAAGCGCGAGATGCCACCAATTGTGGCTATACATAAAGCTGTTGAGCCCTTCCCAGCGCGGCGCCATCTCTTCCATAAAGGCCGCTCCTTCGATCACGCGCCCTTGGGTGAGCATAACATGGGCAATCGCGTGGTGTGCCCACGCATCGTTGGGTTCGATGTCGATGGCGAGGCGCGCGCTTGCTTCGGCTTGTTCGAGTTGGTGACATTGTTCATAGCCAAAGGCGATCATACCGTGCACGAAGGGTTCGTTCTGGGCCGCCGGGATTGCTTTCAGCCCTGCGCGCAGCATTGAAGGGGCGTCACCAGCGTTAAAATAGAGATATTGCGCAAGCTTGATAATGACGAGATCTCGCGGATATTCATCTGCGTGTGTTTCGCATAGGCGCATGGTTTCAGGGACATTGCCCGAGGCCCAAGTCTGCGCGATTTTCAGGGTCGAGCGTTCCCGAGGATTGGCTAATTCTGCGTTTTGTGCGCGCGCGAGATAAGGCGCGGCTTTGTCTGGCGCAACAGGGGCTTCGAGGAACATCCAAAGCATACCTGCATATGCATTGATCAGTGCGCTGGAAGGGGTATTTTCAGCGGCTGCCAAGATATTTGCGGCTTTCGGCTGATACGCAAGGAACCCATGCACGAAATCATCAATCGCTGCCGCATCAGTGGTCGCAGTTTCCGTGAAGGCGTTTCCAAAGCGATCAGATGTCATTGTCATGCTCCTTCAAAAATGCAGTGAGATGCGCGAGTACCTCTGCGGGGGAATCCCAGTGAACTGAGTGGCCCGACTGCGGGATTGTTTGAACTTGAGAGTGCGGGATTTGTGAGAGCAGGTCTAGGGCCTCTGCATGTGGAACAATAAGATCGTTTTGCGCC
>JAHEGL010000058.1 GCA_024645145.1 Planktotalea sp. | reverse complement strand
AAGCCAGTTACATCGGTTGCGATGATGATGTTGGTGGAGCGGGGTTTGGTCCATCTTGATGCGCCTGTGTCTGACTTCATTCCAGAATTTTCCGATATGCGCTGCTTGCGCGAAGGTGCGCGCGATCTCTCGCAAACGGAGCCTTGCGCGACGCCGACGTTACATCAACTTCTGACGCATACGTCTGGTGTGAGCTACGGCTTCAACCCCGGGATTGTGCCGCAAGCGATGGCTGAACAAAAACTGGACTTTTGGCCCGGTTCCAAGACGCTTGCAGAAGTGGCGACAGCTATAGCCGATCTTCCGCTTGTCTTTAGACCCGGCACGCGTTGGGAGTATTCGGTCGGCATTGATCTGATTGGTCGCGTGGTTGAAGTGATCAGCGGCAAGACTTTGGAAGCGTTTTTCATCGACGAAATTTTCGACCCCTTAGGGATGAATGAGACACGGTTCACCATTCCCAAAGGCACGGAACAGAGGTTCGCATCGATGTATACGCCGCTCGCGGGGAATTCGTTTGACTTGAACGCGGTTGAGAAAAGCGCAGAGAGTTTGAACCTTGCAGACAGCTTGGAAAACACGCCCTTCAAAAGCACTAAGATGAATTCAGGTGGAGGTGGTCTCCTCTCTACCATTGATGACTATCGACGCTTCGTTGAAATGCTGCGCTCTGGCGGGCAGGGCCTGATTTCACCACATACCCTGCGCTTCATGATGCGCAATCATCTGGCGGGCGATATTGCAGATATGGGGCCATCGAGTTTTGCAGAACAACCCATGCAAGGCATGGGGTTTGGCATTGGCGGGGCGGTCGTGCTTGATCCTGCGCGTGCACGTGTGCCCGGATCGGTTGGTGATTTTTCATGGGGCGGTATGGCATCAACCTTCTTTTGGATTGATCCGGTGCATCAGCTTTCCGCGATCTTCTTTACACAGCTTTCCCCGAGCAGTTCCTACCCGTCTCGCTCGGAAATGAAAGCGCTGGTGCAAGGCGCATTGACGTGAGCGCCAAGGTTCTTTGGACCCCGAGCCAAGAGCGGTATGATGCCTCTAGCATGGCTCAGTTCGAGCGTTTTGTGCGCGACACACGTGGGCTAGAGTTTGACGACTACAATGCCATGTGGCGCTGGAGCGTCGATGACCTTGAAAGCTTCTGGCGCGCTATCTGGGACTTCTTCGAAATCCCTGCGCAACAGGCTCCGTCGCAGATGCTCCTCAAGCGTCAAATGCCTGACATGAAATGGGGCAAGGACGCGCAACTCAACTACGCTGACGCCATTATTAAACACGCCCAAAAGCGGCCTGATGAATGCGCATTGATCGTACAATCAGAGACCTTTGGTCGTTCAGAAATGACTTGGGCGGTGTTGCGCGACCAAGTGGCAAGCGTTGCAGATAACCTGCGCAAAATGGGCGTTACGCAGGGCGACCGAGTCGTCGCGATCCTTCCGAATACGGAGGTTGCGCTGATTGCGCTTCTGGCCACCGCGAGCCTTGGCGCGGTCTGGTCACTTTGCGCGCCGGATATGGGACACGTGGCAATCCTTGACCGCTTCCAACAGATCGAACCGAAAGTTCTGATTGCGCAGGACGGATATATTCACGCAGGCAAGCAAGTTAATCGCCGCGAGGTGTTGGCCGAGATAAATGCAAACTTGCCAAGCGTTACAGCGTTCGTCACGCTTCCCGTCATCGGCCCTTTGCCTGACACCCATATCGCATGGAGCACGATCACTCAGGATTCAGCGCGCTACCAATCCACACAAGTTCCCTTTGAGCATCCGCTTTGGATTGTTTATTCCTCTGGAACCACGGGCAATCCTAAGCCAATTGTGCATGGTCACGGCGGCATCCTTTTGGAAGCGAGCAAGCAATCCCTGCACCAAGATATCTCTGCCAAGGACCGCTTTTGCTGGCTGACCTCTTCGGGCTGGATAATGTGGAATGGCCAGTGGATGGCCCTTGCCCAAGGAGCCACCGTTGCGATTTTTGATGGCGCTGCCAATTACCCCGACATGGGTGTCGTTTGGCGTTTTATCGCGGATGAAAAGCTAAGCTATTTCGGAGCAGGTGCTGCGTTTTACAGCACCTGTATGAAGGCAGGTGTGACTCCGCGCGATGACGTTGATCTGGAAAACCTTCGCTCACTCGGGGCAACTGGTTCGCCGCTATCAGGTGACACCTATGACTGGATATACTGTGACGTAAAAGCAGATCAATGGCTCGCCCCTATCTCTGGCGGCACTGATCTTGCAGGTGCCTTCGTTGTGGGGCATCCCGGGATGGTTGTGCGCGCTGGTGAAATGCAATGCCGCGCGCTTGGCAATGCCGTGCGCGCCTATGACCCGCTTGGCGAAGAACTGATCGGTGAAGTGGGTGAATTGGTTTGCACAGAACCCCTTCCATCCATGCCACTTTACTTTTGGGGCGATGATGACGGGAGCCGCCTGTTTGACAGTTACTTCGCGGATTATGAGGGCGTCTGGCGTCACGGCGATTGGATCGCGATTGATGAAAACGGAGCCTCTGTTATTTATGGCCGCTCTGACGCAACCATCAATCGCAAAGGTCTGCGCCTTGGCAGTGCCGAAATTTATCAGGCGGTTGAGGGCCTCGACACGGTGCTCGACTCCCTTGTGGTTGATCTGGAATTCCTTGGGCGCGACAGCTTCATGCCGCTCTTTGTTGTGCCTGTCGTGGGTGTGCCCTTTGATGACGATTTGAAAAAGCAGATCAACGCCGCCATTCGCGCGCAAGTCTCTGCGCGCTTTGTGCCCAATGAAATTGTGGAAATCAAAGACGTGCCGCGCACGCTTTCTGGCAAAAAGCTTGAAGTCCCAGTGAAAAAGCTGTTGCTTGGCGGTGACCCTCAAAGCGTGGTGAACCGTGATAGCATGGCCAACCCCGAGAGCTTTGATTTCTTCCTCGCCTATGCGACCGCACGGGCCAACACCTAAGGCCACACCCCCATGTCGCAAAAGATGACCCCTGCCGATGAACTGTTGCACCTTCTGGATATCGAGCAGCTCGAGGTTGATCTGTTTCGCGGCGTCGGCGGCGGCGGTGAAACGACGACGCGCATCTTTGGCGGCCACGTCATTGCGCAAGCCTTGATGGCCGCCTACCGCACTGTGCCGGATCGTCTGTGCCACTCGCTGCACGCGTATTTCATCCGCCCCGGTGACCCTGAAATTCCGGTGATCTATCAAGTGGACCGTGCTCGTGATGGTGGCAGTTTCACGACTCGGCGCGTCGTGGCAATCCAACACGGCAAACAGATTTTCAACATGTCTGCTTCGTTTCATATTGATGAAAGCGGGTGGGAGTATCAGCACCCCAAACCCGACGTTGGTGCACCAACAGATTGGCCAAACCGCGATGAACTGCGCGCCACTGTCGTCGATCAGATCCCTGAAAAATATCACGATGATTTTTTACGCCAACGCCCTATCGAAATACGTGAAGTCGCCCCCCGTGATTTCTTTACGCCCGAGAACGCGGACGATCGCAATCAGCTTTGGTTTCGCATGGAAGCAGCCAAAGGGCAGGGCGCACAGATGCAACATTGCCTGCTCGCTTATGCGTCTGACATGAACCTGCTCGGCTCTTCGCTACGCCCACACGGGCTGACATGGTTCCAAGGCAAGGTGATGAGCGCGAGCTTGGATCACGCCATGTGGTTTCACACGCCCATCGATTTTTCCGAGTGGCATTTGTATGACTTGGACGCCCCTTGGACAGGCGGCGCACGCGGTTTTAATCGCGGTGCAATTTACTCGCATTCGGGGGAGTTGGTTGCGAGCGTGGCGCAAGAAGGCTTGATGCGGCCATTGAAGAAGAGGTGAAAACTTTTCGACCTAGAGTTGATCACCGCCGCTTGGAGCAAACCGCGAACATAAGATAACGGGTTTTATGTGATGTAATCTGGGGTTGAAGTCTCTAGTGGTGAGAAGTCGTTCAACGATGGGTAGATTCATGGACAAACAAGCTGACCTAGTTAAGAAATTTGCAATGCTCGGAGTTCCCGATCCAGAGAGTTGGGCGGGTTCTCAAACTAGAGAAGGCATCGATCAAATATCTCGCGCAACTATGCTTTGAGCTATGGCAGATATTGTTCAAGAGTCTGATGGTATGGTGAAACTGTTTCGTGAGGCCGACTGGGTTACTGATCCAGTCCGCAACGCCGCAAATCGCCTGAGTATTTCAGACGAAGCAACAGAAGACATTGCGACAGTTGCTAAAGCGGCAGTTTATCATGCCCTGTCGAGCGTAATGGTTCTATCCGATGGCAGTGCTGCAATTGAAAATAACCCTGAAAATGTGGAGATCGGGTTGTTCAAGCTGGACGAAAATTTTGAGCCTAAATCTCAAATAGATGGTTTGCACGAAAGCTGGAGTTCAGTTGCGTCAGCTATCGTTGGCAAACACATAGTGAAAGCGTAAATCCGATAAGCGCTGTCATGTAATACAGCGGACCCCTCAAACTCACTCCTTCTCCACCAACGCCCTTTCAACATAGCGGTGCACAATCGAAGCAAGCACCGATTGATAGGGCATCCCTTGCTCCAGAGCTTTCGCTTTTAAACGCACCAAATCACGCTCGGCCAAACGCGTGGAGATGTGCTTTTTCACAGGGTTCATCGTCGCACGCGCGGCAGCTTGTAACTCGGCTTGGTGCGCGGGAGTGAGGTGCGAAATGGTCGAGCCATCCGACAACGCCGTTTTAAACGCATCCATCGCATGGCTTTCGTCTTCATCAAACGGTGCCACATCAAAATCAGGGGTCTTCATAGCACTCATACCTCTTGTTCAGGCTGCGCAATGTATACTCTACCCAAACACGAAGAAACAAACCTTGTTGCCATCTAGATCGCGCACATACGCGCCATAAAAGCGATCAGGAATACGCTGACCGGGTTCGCCGTCACATGTCGCACCGAGCGAGATAGCTTTGTGATAGAAGGCTGCCGCTTCTTCTTTACTGTCCATCGTAAAGGCTACCATGCCGCCATTTCCGGGCGTGGGATCGCCTTTGTCATAGGGTTCGCAAACGGCCAGCATTGGCTCGCCCCGCTTGGTGCCGACGAAGGCGAGACGTCCAATGTCGGACACGATTTTTGCACCCTTATCTGCAAAGAGATCCAAGTAAAATGCTTTCGCGCGCTCCATGTCAGAGACGCCGATTGATGTGTAGCCGATCATTGTCAGGCCCTTTCGTTTAAAGTTTCTTATCGCCGTAAATACGGTTCAGCTTTCGCATACCACCAATCCAACGATCGTAATTGTCCGCCTTGTTCTTGATGTACTCGCGCACGTCTTCGTGGGGCAAAATAAGGAAGCTCTCGCTGCGGATCGCATCGACGCAAATCTGCGCAACAGGATCCGGTTCCATCATCCCGTTGATCGCAGCGACATGGTCCTCATGTCCGCGTGTCATCTCTGTGCGCACGGCTTGCGGGCAGAGCACAGAGACCTTGATCCCTTCATCCCCATGCGTCATCGCAAGCCATTCAGCAAGGCCGACAGCTGCGTGTTTCGTGACACCATAAGAGGCAGAACCGATCTGGTTCAAAAGCCCCGCAGCGGATGAGGTGTTCAGCAGATAACCACCCCCGCGCGCAGCCATCAGAGGGACAAGTTTGCGCGACGCCCAAACATGCGCCATCACGTTGATATCCCAGACACGCTGCCAATCGTTATTGGGCGTTTCCATACCGCCACCAACGGCGATGCCAGCGTTGGAAAAGAAGAGATCAATCGGCCCGATCGCGCGTTCAACTGCGTCGATCATCTCCACAATCGCCGCTTCGCCGGAGACATCAACAGTGAACGCATGTCCGCCAATCTCGCGCGCGGTTGCGGCAGCACCATCGCCGTTTACATCAACGCAAACAACATGCGCGGTGCCTTCTTTAGCGAAAGCATGACAAAGCGCCTTGCCAATGCCACTGGCGGCCCCTGTGACGACACAAATCTTGTCTTTAAGCTCCATCGCTTACGCCCACATGCTCGAGCCACCACAGACGGTAAGTGCCTGTCCGGTCATGTATTTGCTTGCGTCTGATCCAAGGAACACTGCTAGACCTGCGAAGTCGTCAGGCTCACCCAAACGGCGCAGAGGGATGGATTTGGAATACTTTTCTTCGACACCTGGCTTGTCCCAAAGTTCGCGCGCGAAATCGGTCTTTACCAAGCCGGGACAAATCGCGTTAAAGCGGATGCCTTGCGGGCCGAACTCTGCCGCGAGATTACGCACAAGGCCAATGAGCGCCAGCTTCGACATGCCATATGTGCCCAGCGTATCGGACGCCTTGAACGCGCCGATCGAAGAGGTGAACATCATCGAGCCAGACCCCTTCGCCGCCATATCCGGTGCGACCATCTTCGCAAGCCAAAGATTGCTCTGCACATTGGCGTTCATTGTCCGTTGGTATTGTTCGTCAGAGATGCTAGCGATGGGGCCGAAGTAAGGGTTCACTCCTGCATTGCCGACGACAATGTCAATCGGACCAGCGATCTCATGTGTCTTATCAACAAGCGCTTGAAGCTGGTCTTTATGAACGATGTTACCCGCCACGCCATGGGCACGCTTGGTGCCAACAGCATCGTTTATCGCCGCCGCCGCAGCGTCAAGTTCCTCTTGCGAGCGGGACGAAATCACCACCGTCGCGCCATGCTCGGCAAGACCTTTGGCCATCTCGTACCCCATGCCTTTGGAAGCACCCGTGAGTAGCGCGACCTTGCCCGTCAGATCAAACATGCTCATCCCATGAACCCGCCTGAACCGCGTGCTTGCGTATCGCCCGCAATCGCATCTTGGCGCGAATTGCTGTCTTTGTAAGTCTGCACTTCATTGCGCGCGATCACGTGGTGATGCACCTCATCAGGGCCGTCCGCATAGCGCAAAGTCCGCTGTTGCGCGTACATGCCAGAGAGCGGTGACCATTGGCTGATACCCGTCGCGCCGTGCACTTGCATCGCTTGATCAATGATATCGCAGACCTGCTCTGGTACTTTGGCCTTGATCATCGACACCCAGATGCGCGCTTCTTTATTGCCCAGCACATCCATCGCTTTGGCGGCTTTCAGAACCAGCAAGCGCATCGATTCAATCTCGATCTTCGCGCGGGAAATCGTCTCCATGTTCTTGCCTAGATCAACGATCTTTTTGCCAAACGCGACACGGTTCAAACCGCGATCAATCATCAGATCGAGCGCTTTTTCCGCTTGCCCGATAGAGCGCATGCAGTGGTGAATACGGCCTGGTCCAAGACGAACTTGAGAAATCTCAAAACCCTTGCCTTCGCCCCAAAGAATGCTGTCCTCTGGCACGCGCACATCGGTGAAGCGAATGTGCATATGGCCGTGCGGCGCATCATCATGGCCGAACACATGCATAGGACCAAGGATTTCCACACCCGGATGATCCATCGGTACAAGGATTTGGCTTTGCTGGCGGAAAGGTTCCGCATCAGGTGAGGTTTTCACCATCACAATCATCACCTTACAGCGCGGATCACCTGCGCCAGAGATGTAGTATTTCTCGCCATTGAGAACCCATTCGCCCTTTTCGAGCACAGCGGTCATGCCGATGTTTTTCGCATCAGAAGAGGCGCGATCAGGTTCTGTCATCGCGAAAGCAGACCGGATTTCACCAGCAAGCAAAGGCTTAAGCCATGTGTCCTTTTGCTTTTGCGAGCCGATGCGTTCGAGCACTTCCATGTTGCCCGTGTCAGGCGCAGAACAATTCAATGTCTCTGACGCCAAAGGGTTCTTTCCAAGTTCCGCCGCGATGTAGGCGTAATCAAGGTTGGACAGACCTTCGCCCGTCTCCGCATTCGGTAAGAAGAAGTTCCAAAGCCCTGCATCGCGCGCCTTTTGCTTGGCCGCTTCCATCAATTCCATCTGACGCGGCGTATGCGACCAACGGTCTTCACGACCCTCGCCAGCCTTGTAATATTCTTCCGTTATCGGATCGACGTTCTCACGGATATGCTTGATCACTGCGTTCAAAAGCGGCTTGGCCTTGTCGGACATTTCAAGGTTGTTCAGCGTCGTCGGATCTTTGCTATCGGACATATGTGTTGCCTCCTGTTGGCATATTTATTTGTTCACCCACTTGGGGGCGCGTTTTTCGACAAAGGCATTCACGCCCTCTTTAAAATCTTCAGTCAGCGAGAGATCTTTGAGCACTTCACGCGAATAGGCGATACTCTCCACCATACCATCGCGCTTGGCGAGATCATTGAGCACACGCTTGGTCGCTTTGATTGCGGATGGCGAACCTGTGCAAAGTTGCTCGGCCTTCTCCATCGCTTTGTCCATCAACTGATCATGGGGATGCACTTCGTTCACACATCCCATTTCTAGCGCTTCCGCCGCACCGATTGTACGGCCAGAAAGCATCATCTCTTGCGCTGCAAGTCGGCCAATATAGCGCGAAAGGCGCGGCACGCCCGAAGCAGCCGCAAAGAACCCGACTTTGACTTCAGGCAGCGCGAGCTTGGCGTTCTCGGAAGCAAGGATGATGTCGCAAGACAATGCCGTCTCAAACCCACCACCCATCGCAAAGCCGTTCACCGCGGCGATGATCGGTTTCTCCAGGTCGAAGCGCGACGACAGACCGGCAAAGCCCGTCTCTGTCATCTTGGCTTTGCTGCCGCCTTGCGCTGTCGCTTTCAAATCGTTGCCAGCGGTAAACGCTTTGTCGCCAGCGCCTGTTAGAACTGCCACCCAGAGGTCCTGATTGGCTGCGAACTTGTCCCAGCAATCGGCCATCTCATTGTGCATCTCAACGTGGACTGCATTATAAACCTCGGGGCGGTTCATGGTGACCAAAAGGATGTTGCCCTTTACTTCAGTCTTGATGAATTCGTAGCTCATACCTTCAATCCTCCTGTGTCGATCTCTGTAAACTTACCACCATCCGCAGCGAGTTTGCGCAGCGTATCAGCAGGGGCGAATGCTGCATCATCAGCACCCAGTTTTTCCATACGATCCAGCACCGCTTGCGCACCGACCATATCGCCAAAGAACATCGGCCCGCCCTTATCTGCGGGCCAACCGTAGCCATTCAGCCAAACCACATCCACGTCAGACGGGCGCTGTGATTTGTTTTCCTCTAAGATTTTCACAGCCTCATTGATCATCGGGAAAATGCAATTTTCGATGATCTCGTCCTGACCCATGCTTGACGGTTCAGCGCCAGTGATATCGCGGATGATACCTGCGGTCACATCAGACGGAATAGGGCGGCGGTTTTCGTCATAGTCATAAAAGCCCGCTTTGGTTTTCTGACCGCGACGGTCGAGTTCACACAACGCATCGCGAATGGGGTTCTGGGTTTTCGCGCCCTTGGACCAGCCGATATCAAGGCCAGCCAAATCGCTCATCTGGAACGGGCCCATCTTGAACCCGAATGCGTTCAAAGCTGCGTCCACACCCCAAGGCATCACGCCTTGATACACCAGCTTGTTCGCCTGCGCCTGACGCGCGAACAGAATGCGGTTGCCCACGAAACCGGGGCAAACCCCCACAAGCGTGGCAATCTTGTTGATGTCTTTTGCAAGGGACATGCAGGTCGCGACAACATCATCGGCCGTATGCTTGGCGCGTACGATCTCGAGCAGCTTCATCACGTTCGCAGGGGAGAAGAAGTGCAACCCGATCACATCTTCGGGGCGCTTTGTCATGCTCGCAATTTCGTTGATATCGAGCGCAGAGGTGTTGGTCGCCAAAATCGCACCTTGCTTCATCACGCTATCAAGCTCTGTGAAAATCTTGCGCTTAAGCTCCATGTTTTCAAACACAGCCTCGATCACCAGATCACACTCAGCCAGATCAGCAATAGAAAGGCGGGGATCAAAGCGATCCATGCGTGCCTCGACCTCGTCCTGTGGGAAGCGGCCCTTGTTGGAAGAGCGTTGATAATTCCCGCGCACCACTTTCAGCCCGCGATCAAGCGCTTCTTGCGTGGTTTCAACGATGGTCACAGGGATGCCAGCAGTCGCGAAGTTCATCGCAATGCCGCCGCCCATGGTGCCAGCGCCGATAATGCCAACGCGTTTTATTTCGCGCTTGGGAGTGCCGGCAGGGAGCCCCGGCACATCCCAAGCGGCCGCGCCAGAACTGGCGAGGTAGTCGCTAATCTCAGCTTCGCTAGGGGTATTCATACTTTTGCCTCTTCATTTTCCAAACAAACCGCGCAAATCGCGCGTCGGTCAATTTTATCAGTCGCCCCACGAATGAGCGCAGTGTGCTGCATCCATAGATGTGCGGGAATTTTGAACTTTGCGATATGCGCTTCAAGGAACTGCGCCATCTCTGCTTGCGTCGTAGCCGCACCGTTTTTCAACTGAACTGCTGCACCAACCGCTTCGCCTAATCGTGCGTCAGGCACTGAAAACGCCGCCGCTTCCAGCACATCAGGGTGGCGGTGCAGTGCGCCTTCCACGTCAAGGCACGCAATGTTTTCACCGCCGCGAATGATGATGTTCTTTTTGCGATCCAGAATGGTTACATACCCATCGGCGTCGAGCACCCCAAGATCACCCGTGCGCAGCCACCCGTCTTGCAAGGTCTCTGCCGTCGCCTCTGGCTTGTTCAAATAGCAGCGCATGTTCGCAGGGCTTTTCACGGTGATTTCACCAAGCTCACCCACCGCAACATCATTACCATCATCATCCAACATGCGCAGCTCTTGCACAGGCGGATGCAGTTTTCCGGCACTCTCAGGGCGGGCCGTGTAGTCGTCGCCAATCATCCCGATGCCAAGCGCATTTGTCTCTGTCATGCCCCAGCCCGTTGCAACGCCTGCATTGGGAAATGCTTCGGCCAATTGCGCCACCTGTGCGCCAGGTCGCTTGGCACCGCCAGAGCCAAGATAATCCATCGCTGGCAAAGTCTCTCCCATCCTTTTCGCCGCCTGCATGAGTTCCGCAGATTGCGTCGGCACGCCTAGGAACCGCGTGATCTGATTGTCACGCATCAATCGTACCGCTTCTTCCGCATCCCACTTGCGCATCAAGGTAATCTTGGCACCCGCAGGCAAACTCAGCAGGAACAAAGGATGCGTTGCAGTGACATGAAACAGCGGTGTGACCACAAGCGCGGAAGGGCGCAAAGCCTCGGGTGCATCTGGCTCGGGTGGCGTAACAAGCGGGGCAACCACAGACTGCAGCAACCAGCTAAAGACAGCATTCACCGCACCGCGATGGGTTTGCACAACGCCCTTCGGATCGCCTGTCGTACCCGATGAATACATCACCGCGAAATCATCGTCCGTGTCGATTGTCACGTCAGGGGCACTGTCCATCTGCGCCGCTTCAATCAGCGCGTTTATGTCATAAGCACCCTGTCCTTTGGCATCGCGCACAGAAATCAGTGTTAAGCCAAGCGGGTTTTTCAGAACCTGCAAACGCTCCATGCGCGGACCATCTGCAAAGACCACCTTTGCCTCGCTGTCACGCAAGGCATAATCCAATTCTTCACTCGTCCACCACGCGTTTAAGAAAACAACAATCCCGCCAATGGATGAAATGGCCAGCACAGACATTAGCAAATCAGGGTAATTGCGCATGGCGACGGCAACGCGGTCTCCTTGTCCCAAGCCCAGCTCGTCGCGCATCTCATGCGCCAATTTATTCACACCACTTGTGAACTCTGCATAGGTCTGGCTTTCGCCCTCATATGCCAGATATTCCAGCTGACCGTCACCATGCTGCGCCCATCCAGCAGACAACAATCCGGGCACAGTCGGCGGGATGTTCTTGAATGCCTTGAACGTAACGCCGCGTACGTCGACCTGATGAAGTTCAAACGTTGGGTTCGTTGTTATCACATGGTGCACGGCCTCTTCTGGGGTCATCGCACTCATGGAGCTGTCTGAAATTTGGCCATCTTCCCCTCCCAAAGAAAACGAGCAGTCAGGAACAGACTAGGCAGTAAATCTGCCCCTGCCAATCCCGCAGAACGGAACGTCATTCCGCTATTTTGTGTTTGGAAGAGGTTTTTAGAAGAGCATAGGACCACATCAAATCAACAGCTCCCAAGCGACACGCCCCTCGAAGAATTCCCAAATGTTAGCCGTCGATTGACAACCGCTCAACTTGCAGCGGATTTCAATGTCGAATGCGGTGAGTGTATAAACGCTAGGGGGTGCTTCCCACGATCTGATGCACCTCGATCACATTGCCATCGGGGTCGTAAAAGAACACCTGATGCCACCCTTTCACAGCGTTACTGCCCCAATCAGAATAGGGCACTCCTTGCGCGTCCAGATGCGCCATGAAGGCGTGAATGTCATCTGTGCGGTAGGCGATGTGTCCACGTTCTAGCGGGTTCACCACCTGACCAGAGCGAAACGAATTAAGCACATCGCGCGGCGTGAGATGCATCTGAATGTCGCCGTCTGTGACAAACGACACATCACCCACAAGCCCCTTCTCTTCGTTGATCGGTGGCAGCGCGGAGGGATCTTCATCCCCAAGCGTGAGGACGTCACGATAAAAGCGATCCATCTCGGCAACATTGGCAGAGCAAAGATTGATGTGATGCAGTTTCAGTTTCATGCGCTCAGCTTAATCACCCGTTTGCCAAATCCTTCACCGCGCAAAAGACCGATGAAGGAGGCCGGCGCCTGTTCTAACCCTTCAATCATCTCTTCGCGGTACTTGATCTCACCAGATGCGACCCACGCCCCCATCTGCTTGGCAAACTCGGGATAAAGATGCCCAAAATCATCAAACACAATAAACCCGCGCATCGTCATACGCTTGCGCAGCATCATACCCATCAGCAGGCTCATGCGATCCGGTCCATCTGGCAAAGAAGTTGCGTTATATTGCGAAATCAGCCCGCAAACTGGGATACGCGCAGATGGGTTCAACAGCGGCATCACAGCATCAAACACTGCGCCACCGACATTCTCAAAGTAGATATCAATCCCTTTAGGACAGGCATCTTTCAAAGCATGGCGAAATCCATCGGCCTTATAGTCAATGCAGGCATCAAATCCGAGCACATCCACCACATGCGTACATTTCTCAGCGCCACCAGCGACACCAACAACGCGCAAGCCCAAGATCTTGGCAATTTGACCGACAGTCGCCCCAACAGGGCCACTCGCACCAGCAACAACCAGCGTTTCACCTTCTTTCGGCTGGCCAATTTGCGTCAAACCTGCCCAGGCCGTCAGACCCGGCATGCCCAAAACACCCAGCGCCCAAGACGGGTTTTGCGGGTCTTTGCCCATGTTGATCACCATCGTGCCATCAGACACCGTGTAATCCTGCCAGCCACCAAACACGACAACCCAATCGCCGACCTCATAGCCCTTCACATCAGACGTGATAACTTCAGCAACAGTGCCGCCAACCATGGTCCCGCCAATCTCCACAGGAGCCGCATAGGAGGGCGCATCGCTCATGCGACCGCGCATGTAGGGGTCAAGTGACAAGTATTCATTGCGCAGCAACATCTGCCCTGCACCGGCCACTGGCACATCACCATTCTCAAGTCGTAAAGTCTGATCTGTCGGTTCGCCCACAGGACGTTCTGCGAGAACGAATTTGCGATTTACGCTATTGGATTGTGACATGATGTGGCTCCGCTTGGATTATGAACTGACTCCAAGGGTTAGCTATTTCAGCGAGTCCAACAAGTTGGAAAGGCATTTACGCTGCGTCCCAGGACTCTGCCGTTTAATAACAACATAATCACTTTTGCACTGCAAATTACATGTAATCGCAAAGCTAGGGTCAGGACACCGGCACATGGGAGTGGAATGTCGCGACTGG
>JAHEGL010000299.1 GCA_024645145.1 Planktotalea sp. | reverse complement strand
GGAAGGGGGGATGGAATCCAGCCAGATTCCAATGTGTTGGTGGAATACGCGCGGCTGCCAACTTGGACGAGGTTCACGCCAATGTCGCGCGCAGCTTGCAGAATTGTGGATTGGATATAGTTCTTATCTGCATACGGTCCCCATATTTCCAAACCCGGTGCACCGGCCATACCATGACGCAGCGCTTGTACCTTTTTAGAGCCGACATTGATCTCATCCACATGGAAGAATGGGATGTCTTTTACAGGACCGCCGTTGATCTTTTCAAAGATCGCGGGCGCGTCGGGACCTTGGATCTGAAAACGATAATGCGTGCGTATGATCCGCTCGCCGTCGGGACGACTGTTAGAGCGCGGGTCATGAAACAGGCGCACTTTCCATTCGCCTGCTGCTGCTTGAAATTTCACCCAATTCGCCGTTGGCGCGCGTCCAACAAGAATGAATTTATTCAGGCGCTCGCGGAAGATGATCATATCGCCAATGACATGCCCTGCCGGCGTGACAGGCACAAAATGCTTTGCGCGATTGAGATCGAAATTGGCGAAGCCGTTGATCCCGACATACGCGAGAAACGTTTGGGCGTCTGGACCCTCAACGATCAACTCGTCCATGTGATGGGTTTGATCAAACAGAACAGCTTGATCGCGCCAAGCTACTTGTTCATCGCGCCAGTTGGAAAACTCTGGAGCGACGACAGGGTAGACATACATCCCGATTTTTGAATTGCGCAGCATATCGACCGGATTGGTATGCTGAGACATAATTGAACTTAAGCTAGACACGTGGTGTTCCCCCCATTGGGCTTATGATGATGCGACCAAAGACAGACCGGGTACAGTTTTTGTGAGCTTGGGCTGTTTTTTTATCACATAATTGAAATTGATCAATGCAAGGCGTGCATGTTCGCGGGTCAACGCTTCGGCGCGCGCTCCTTCGCGATTGACGATGGCTTCTAGCATTGCGCGATGTTGGCGTTGCGCGTAACGCAGTGAGTCTTGAAAATCTGGGATCATCGCCTGATCGCTGAGGAACGACGATGCGGACGCGAGAGGCAGTAAACTCATGCGTTCAATTTCACGGGCAATAAGTGAACTTTGGCAAGCACGCGCAAGCATGTCATGAAAGCGCGCATTTTGCTTAACGTAAGTATCGAAATCCAAGTCCTCTGGGTCCGAAAGTGCGTCGTCAATCGCGTCGAGAATATCGTGCGCCTCATCCTTCAAATGCACCGGGATGCTACGCTCTGCCGCCAAACGCGCGGCCGTGCCTTCGATGACGCCACGGATTTCAATCGCGTCAGCAATGTCCTCGTGCGAGAAAGTGGCAACGCGGCAACCACCCGTCTCGATGCGCTCCAAAAGCCCCTCCGCCACAAGGCGATCCATCGCTTGCCGCAAAGGTGTACGCGACAGCTCTAGCTGCTTTGCGACTGCGACTTCGGACAGGCGTTGGCCCACTGAAAAAGCGCCACCCAAAACAAGCGAGCGCAGTCCGAGGATTGCTTTGTCAAGTTGGCTCATATTTCTAGACCGCACGTAAACATCCTTTAGCAAACCACTAAGCCCTTATTTTAATATTGTATACATCGATGGGGCGAATTTAGAGAATCACTGTGATAATAACCAAGATATGACGTTTTCTCCGCTTTGCCACTACAAAATTGTATACAAATTGTGAACTCTCGACCGATGACAAACTTTTCCACCCAAGTATTTTGAGGGCTGTCAGGTCGCTTTTGAGGAATCAAATAGCAGAGAAAGTGGTTTCAATTTGACGCCCTTGTCTTAAGCGCGGCGTCGTAAAATCAACGCATTAGCTGACAATTGGATGAATTGCGAAAGATAAGATCAGTTTCAAAAAACGATCTAACGGCGATGTCGCTAACAACACTTGGGCAGGTTTCAGCATCTGACCTTAAGTAAATTTAAGCTTGTTAAGTGGTCGCTTCCTTCTAAAACTAATGAATGGTTCGGGGCATGGGAACCGTTGTGCCGCGCTGTGAAGCAGCAATTAAGATCGTCACAGCAATGTATGTCTGGGCGCGAATAGAAAGATGCGGATAATGCCGAAACTGTCACGATTGAACGCACGGCTGAGGACGTTGGCGCTGTCTGCGTGCATTTCCCGCGCTCAGATTACCGCATTGATGTTGTCTGAACCGCGCCACGGCCACAATCAAACCGGCATACTTTGATGGAGCCAACGCTCGCTGATCCAAGTGCATTGGCGCTCGCAGGCTTGGCGTTGCTGCTTGGCGGCGTTCTTAAAGGCGCGACAGGTGCGGGCGGCCCCATCGTTGCCATTCCGATCCTCTCGCTCCTCTACAGCGTTCCGTTTGCAGTGACCGTTTTCGTAATACCAAACTTACTCACAAACCTTTGGCAGCTTTGGCAGTACCGACAATACATTACTGCAATGCGGTTTGCGGCGACTATGGCGGTGAGTGGTGGAATTGGCGCAGCGCTTGGCTCTGTGATGCTGTCGCATTTGCCTGCGAAAAGCTTGATGCTTGGTGTTGGCGTGATGGTGCTCTTGTATGTCATCTTTCGCGTCGCGCGCCCCGGTTGGAGGTTGCCTCAAAGCACAGCCAACACGTTTGTTGTTCCTGTCGGGTTCTTTGGTGGTATTATGCAAGGTGCAAGCGGGATCAGCGCGCCGATTTCGTTGACATTCCTGAACGCAATCGGATTTGAGCGTCCTGTCTTCATCGTAACGATATCAGCGTTTTTCGCTGTTGTGACTGCGTCGCAAATCCCAGTGCTTTG
>JAHEGL010000296.1 GCA_024645145.1 Planktotalea sp. | reverse complement strand
AGGGGATCGTGTTCGAGAACCATGGCGGCGTCTATCTCAATGGAGACAAAAAATGACACGCGATGAATTCAAGGCCGTACTGGACAAGAGCAAATCTTCTTACACAGACGATGGAACGACCATCATTGTGACGCAGGAGGACAGTGGTAATCAAATGAACATCAGAGACAAACAGACCCGCGATGCACTCGCTGCCATCACCGAAACATTCGCTCGAATGGACGATGCCATCGCGCGGATACGCATGAGCACTGCACAGGACATCGATGATACGCGCGCCGATTATGTGCGCGGGTTGTCAAAAAACATTGCATTACTGGATGAAAACAGTGACGCCACTGCCGAGGTTACGATATGACCATCAGCCGTCCAAATGTGAATGCCGCACCGTCGGTCGGTCACACACCGCCATCATCGAAATGGGATGCCGCGCGCGTCGTCTCTCCTGACAAAATCATGAGCCTATATTACATCACTGAATTGGTCTGTTCATACATGAACATAACCAAAGATGAATTGATGGGCCCTGGCCGTTGTCGACGCGTTTCATTGGCGAGGTCTGTTGTGTTTGCTGTTGCAGATTTGATGGTGGCCAGATCATATAGCTGGATTAGCCGCCGGATAAATCGTGATCACAGCACGATGTTGTACCACATTCGCAAAGACAGCCACCAAGTTCTGGCCGCACGCAATGCGGTTATCGCCATCATCAGAAACGCCATCGGCGATGATGTTGACCGGGCGATTGAGCGAACGGCACAGGCCCGCAATGGGTTTCGACACCACGGCCGCGCGGCGTAAATTGGATAACAGTGATGAGCGATAAATACACCATTGATCAACGAATTATAATCCTTTAAACCATGCTAATCTGTTTGATTGCGGTGGAGCGGACGGCGTTGCTGTTTTCCAACTAGGATCAGAATGAAATTGTGCGCCACCATCATCACCCCAAAACCAACCCAACAACGCAGTGGTGCAGCTGCAAGACAAAGTGAGACAGAGATATGGTTGAGCAACTCACGTGGGCGCAGGAACAGCGCATAAATTGGATCGGTGAAATGCTCGAAATTTACGGCTTTATCAATCGTGAGCATGTGCAGAAAAAATTCCGTATTTCAATCCCTCAAGCGGCCAGCGATTTTACAAAGTTCAAAACGCTCTTTCCACAGGCCTGCACCTACAACAGCAGCACCAAGAGATACGAAACCAAAACTGTGGCACTTGCAGAACAGGTATAAATTTGAAAAAGGAAAACCAAATGAAAGACTTTTCTCAAGCACTTGACGCCCTCAAAGAAGGCAAGCGCATTCAGCGTGTCGGATGGAATGGCAAAGGCATGTTTTTGTTTTTGGTAAATGGTTCTAACTTCACCGTGAACCGCGAACCATTGCTGTCCATCATGGGTGCAGGAACAGAAGTAACCTATCGCCCCCACATCGACATGAAAGATGCGGAGGGGAAAATCGTACCTTGGCTGGCCAGCCAAACCGACCTTCTTGCTAACGATTGGGAAGTTTTAAACATTACGCAAGCCGCGTCCTAACCCCATGACCCATTCCCCCGCGCCATCGACACAAAAAAAGATGCGCCATAATTGAAAAACTGATTTTCGATGAAATCGGTAAATTGTGAACAGGAAAACACATGAGCATTATTATTGTAGAGGCCATCGGATGGACAGCATTGATTGTGACCGGCGCGACATGGCTTGGCGCCTCCCTGGCCGACCTGATCGAGTACTATGATGATGATGATGACATCGAAGACGTGGAGTATTTTGACCGTGAAGAATAGGCGGCTGTCTGGCTTAGCCTATCAGCAACTGAACTAGTCTTATTCATCCCATTGTCGGCAATCCGTGTTATGGGTTGCCGCAAAGGGTCTTCCACTTGGCATTGTTGACCTTCACACTTCGAATGGTTTCCGAGGTGTCTCGGTCACTCCACCCGATAGGCGCTAGAACAGCACAGATACTAGTCTTGCCGCTTGAAGCCGTCGTCGTCTGACAGCCTGGCAACAGCAGCACGAGCCCCAGCAGCATGAGCAGAAGCAATATCCTTGATGGTGTTGACATTGGCGGCGGCCTCCTGAGCCTTGATGGAATCCGCTCCGGCCTTATAGCCGAAGCGAAGCATTGTTGCGAGGGCTGCAAGTCCGGCAATGATGCCGCCAGCAATCAGGGGCAACTTACCCCCGATCAAAGACAGGATAAGGTCAATCATGCCAGACCAGCAGTTGCCTTGGCGCGGCCAAAGATAGCAATGGCACCGCCAGAGATTGATACAAGCTGCGGCCAAAGCGTGTAAACGTTGCCGCTAAAATCTCCTGAATCAAGGTCGAACTGGAATCCTACAATGCCCAAAGCCGGAAGAATGGCGATGAGCCCCCCCCAGATTGTGCGCGACAAGTACCAGGCCTTTGTCTGTTCCGTGGACATTTATGAAATCTCCATTGTTGCGATTAACGCTTTATCCGCGACACAATTGCCGCAAACAGGGTGACCAATGCCGCAAGCAGCGTTTTGCGGGCAATTGGCGGGGTTTCAAGGGGTGCTACAGGGGCATCAGTCTTTCCGGGGGATGGCGTAGGCGCATTGCTCATCAGCGTGTATCCAGCGGCCTGCAATGCGGCGCGAAATGCTCCCGCATATCCAGCGATCAGTTTGTCCCGATCTGTCCCGTTGATAATCCGGCGCATGGATACAAAATCTTTATAGTCGGCAAGTTTCTTGCCCGTAAACGTGCCTTTTTCCATGCCCTCGA
>JAHEGL010000291.1 GCA_024645145.1 Planktotalea sp. | reverse complement strand
AAAAGATCGACGGGGCGCGCGGCTTTTGCGGTTACCAGTGCTTCGACGTCTTCCGTGCCGTGCAGGTCGAGTTGCAGTGGCAAATGATGAAAGTGTTCCTTTGCTGCTTCAAACAGATCAGGGTTGCCCGTGGCAATTGCCCTGATCCGCTTTGAGAAGCCAGTACCTCCCTCCGCGGCGACATAGATTACATCGCTTTGGGTAACCCTGCAGCTGTTCCAGCGCCAACCAGCAGCAATGTGGAAAGCGACATCTAAGATTAAGAAGGATTTGCAAGTTCAACTGATGAGAGCGATGATACAAGATGAGCAGGCGAAAGGGCCAAACATTTGATTTCAAGGAATGTATTGCGCTTGAAGTGATGCAAGATGCAAAGCCGTGCACCTATTTTCATTGAATCGTGTCTAAAGTCGATCGCAGATTTTTGCATTCATTTTATTCAGAGCACGCCTGATCATATCCGAAGACGGGTGCCCATTGATCACCCCATGCAGCACGCCAAAACGCTTTACGTTCGCTGTGTTGAATCGGGTGTCCCCCGCGCCAAAGGTCTGCCTCTTCAATGGCATATTTTTCAAAGTACGCCGAGAGCTTGGTGTCGAGCGAAGCTTTGATCGCCGCATAAGCGGGATCTTCAGCAAGATTGGAGCTTTCACAAGGATCGTTTTCAACGTCATATAGTTCATCAAACAATTGGGCGTTCGCACCTTCAAAGCGTTTGAAGAACACCCATTTCGCGGTTCTGATTACACGTGTCTCTTCTTGTTCTGAAAACACGGCATCGTCTCCCCAATCAACCGGATCGGCCCCATTCAACACTTGGCGAAACGAGCGGCTGGGAACTTTTGGATCTTGAGCGACCGCCCCCGCGCAATCAAGAATTGTCGCAAACACATCCATATTTGAGACCATTAGTTTAGATCGCAAACCTTCTGGCGTCTTGCTTCTGTGACTTATAATCATAGGGATAGAGTGCGCAGCGCGGTGCAGATTGGACGGCATTGTTGCAGCGCCATGCCCCCAAAACCCGTGTTCTCCAGTAGACAAACCGTGATCTGTCGTAAAGATGACCAGAGTATCTTCCGCTATGTCTAACCGATTAAGCGTTTCCAACATCCGCCCCACGCCATCATCCACCATAGAAATTTGAGAATAGAAGTTTCGCAATGTTGCTAAGTCATTTGGTGCGCGCATCAGCATCGAAAAATCAAGCGCTTCGCTCGATTCATTGCTACGCAATATGAAGCCATCAACCGCAGCTTTGCTTAAACCCCTGCGCGGAATGGAGTGCATCTCGCAATCAGCGTAACGCGCAGAGTGGCGGTTTTCATCCTTTTCTTTGGTCGCAGGCCAATGTCCATAAGGTGCGGGGAAAGGTAGATACAAAAAGAACGGCTGATCCTGCTGCGCACTTTTTTCGATAAAATCCACACCTTTTTCCGTGAAGAAATCTACAGAATGCCCCGTTTGTTCATAGGTTTCGCCATTTTCAAAGATCTTGTTACGGTAAAAACTGCGCACATGCCCAGCTTCCAAAGTGACCCATGTATCAAAGCCCTGCGCAGGCGATGTGGGTTGGCCAAGGTGGTATTTCCCGATGAGCGCTGTTGTATAACCTTCACGCTTTAATGCTTTAGGCAGCGTATCTAACCCATCCAAAGCATGCCAATCGCGTGGCCATTTGTCTTTCTGACGATCATCAATCCAAGAATGAACCCCATGTTGCGACGGCAAGAGGCCCGTCAAAACAGACGCGCGACAAGGCGAGCAAAAGCCGTTCGGGCAAAACGCATTGTCAAATGTCACACCCGTTCGTGACATCTGATCCAAATGCGGGGTGTGAATTTCAGCATTGCCATAACAGCCTAACGTTGCGGCCTGTTGGTTGTCGGTGAAAATTAGGATGATATTGGGCTTCTTGGACATATCGTTTCCTAATTTTATCACGCTCAATGCTGGATTGCGTTTTGGCTAAGTCCAGCAAGCACTGCTTTTGCTGCGCGCAACCCCGGGGCTTCGCCATCTTGGCCTAGGCGCTGCATTGTCACTTGCATTGCCGCTGATTGCTTTGAGGGATCATCGAATACATCAAGCAAACCCCTAGCAATACGTTCTGGCACACAGTCTGCGCCGATAAATTCGGGGACCGCGCGCGTGTCAGAAACCAGATTGACCAAAGTCACTGTATCGACCTTTAGCAAACGCCAAATCACCTGACGCGAGAGCCAGTTCATATCGTAAGCAATTACCACCGGGGTGCCTACTGCCGCCAGTTCAAGCGACACTGTGCCAGAAGCGGCTAAGGCAACATTGGCAGCCTTGAACGCTGCGCGCTTTAGCGCTTTATCTTCCGAGCGAACAATCAATGGCGCAACAGACCAATCAGCAACCGAACTGCGTACAAGCTCTTCTACAGGTGCTGCGGCGGGAATAACAACTTTCAAATGAGGATGCGCCTCAAGCACTGGCTCCAAGGCTTTGCCAAATATGGGCGCGAGGCGAGAGACTTCTCCGCGACGTGACCCCGGTAAGACCAGCGCTAACGGTGCAAGCGGATCAACACCATGCGCCTCGCGAAACGCGCCTGCTTGCTCTTGCGTGGCTTGCGGATCCATCACGACAGGATGCCCGACGAAATCACACCGCATGCCAGCGGCTTCCATATACGGCGGCTCAAATGGGAAAAGCGCGAGCACTTGGTCGATATGGCGCGCCATCTTCGCAGCGCGCCCTGCCCGCCAAGCCCACACCGTCGGCGCAACGTAGT
>JAHEGL010000276.1 GCA_024645145.1 Planktotalea sp. | reverse complement strand
CTGTAATTCCAAGCGAACTCTTTGGAATCCGTAGTGCGAGCAGTCCAAGAACCACTGCCATGTATAGCAAAGGCTCTAGCTGGATGCCTTTCGCGACCATAACGAAGTGCAAAGCGCCCAAGAAAGCGATTCCATATGTGAGCTTGTGAAGTTTACGCCAACGCGCGCCAAGCTTACGCACACTGAAGTTATTTGATGTCAAAGCTAAGGGAATCATCAGTGCGAATCCAACCATACCAACAGTAATGTAGGGACGCTTTAGAATTTCAGCCCAAATCTGGCTCACGATCTGCACATCAAGCACCAACCACGCCAAAAGATGGAGCAAGACATAGACAAATGTCATCACACCAATTGCGCGGCGGACCTTCAGAAGGTTCACCCCCAGATGTTTTCTCAACGGAGTAATACACAGACCAAGGATCAACAGCTTTAGCGCGAACTCACCAAGTTCATGCTCTAGCGCCTTTATCGGATCAGCCCCAGATCCTCCTGTAAGTCCTTCATAAAGAAACCAGGCCGCAGGAAGGATGCCGAGCAAATAAACAAGCCAAGCCGGAACTTTACGCGCTGTTCCATTGATCGTGTCTTTGATCATTAGAAGTTTACGCTCATATCCATGCCTTCATATAGGCTCGCAACTTCTTCTTCGTACCCATTCAACATCAACGTTGGAATGCGCTTGGCAAACAAACCGCCACCGATCTTACGCTCTGTTGCTTGTGACCAACGCCGATGATCGACCTCTGGGTTCACGTTAGAGTAAAAACCGTACTCCCGCGCATTCGCAATATTCCAGCTGGTGGGTGGCTCTTTATCTGTCAGCGTGATCTTTACCACAGACTTGATCGACTTGAAGCCGTACTTCCACGGGATAACCAAACGCATGGGTGCGCCGTTCTGATTGGGAATGTCTTTGCCATAGATACCAGTCGCCATAATCGTCAGGGGGTGCATCGCTTCATCAAGGCGCAAACCCTCAACATAGGGCCACTCTAAAGTTGGGAACTTTTGACCCACCATTTCTTCTGGACGATAGAGCGTTTCGAATGCGACGTATTTGGCTGACGACTGAACACCTGCAAGATCAAGTAGGTCTTTCAACTCAAAACCGTTCCAAGGCACAACCATTGACCAAGCTTCAACACAGCGGAAACGGTAGATGCGTTCCTCCGCCGTCATCTTGGCCATAATATCGGTAAAGTCATATTCGCCCGGCTTATCAACCATACCATCGATGGTGACAGTCCAAGGTGTCGTTGTAAGTGCACCGGCATTCTTAACCGGGTCATCCTTGCCTGTACCGAACTCATAGAAGTTATTGTAGCTGGTGATGTCCTCGAAGCTATTTGGCTCAAGCGCCTCTTGCGCAAGGGCTGCGCGCGGACCGCCAATCGCTGTGGCAAGACCAAGACCCGCGGCACCCACCATCAGTTGCCGTCTGTTCAAGAACAACGCGTGATCGGTAACATCATTATCCGAGAGGGTGTTTTTCCAGCGATATGCCATGTTGGTGCTCCTATGTTCCCAATCTACATAGAGGGCATCAGTTCACAGACCAATGGCACTGCACTCACAATGCTGTAGGGGTTTTGCAACATTTGGCTTCCCCTTTGCTGACATCGGTGCAAAGCTTTGCTTGAAAAGGGGCGTGAGAGCATATGACTGACAGACCCCTTGGAGCGCTGGTTCCCGATTGGACAACTCAGGTCGCACCCGGCCCAATGACGCTCGAAGGACGCTATTGTCGACTAGAACCTTTAAGTGCCGAAACGCACGCAGCGCTTCTGTTCAATGCCTTTGTCGATCAAGATGAACTATACGACTATTTACCAGCGGGCCCGTTTCACTCTGCTGCGCAGTACCATCGCTGGGTTCGGGAAGTTACATCAGACGACAGCAGCCTGTTCTTTGCAGTATACGATTTACGCCAAGAAGCTTACTTAGGTGTGCTCAGTTATCTACGCATCGCGCCTTCTGCTGGTTCGATCGAGGTAGGCAACATCAACTTTTCCAAAGCGATGCAACGCAGCCCTGTTTCAACCGAAGCCGTCTATTTAACGATGAAGTGCGCCTTTGAGGCAGGGTATCGGCGCTTTGAATGGAAATGTAACGCGCTTAACAAACCTTCGCGCCAAGCCGCCCAGCGTTTGGGCTTTAGTTAAGAGGGCATTTTTCGCCAAGCGCTTGTCGTTAAGGGACGAAACCGCGATACCGCTTGGTTTGCAATGATCGACAAAGAGTGGTCTGCAATGAAAGAAGCATATCGCGTTTGGCTTGATCCGGCGAATTTCGATGCCGAAGGCAAGCAACGTGAACGATTGGGGGATCTTACAGGGCTGGTCCGCTTTGCAAGTGATCCTACCCTTTAAATAGCTGCTTGCTCACTCAAGCGCTGTCGAACCAATCCCGCAAGCCTTGCTTGATGACTATGAACTGTCGTCCCTGTCGCTGTTGCTTTGGCTAGAAGCTGTGCAGCTTGTAGAAGCGGTTCATCGCGTGCACTTTTGGCGACCCCGCGCAGGAATTTTGCTGCATAGTCCAAACGCATCAAATCCGCATCGTCTGACAACATCTCTGAAGCGTGCGTCATGTCATCACGATATGCGAGTGGATCGGGATCAACTTCTTCGTCCGTTATAGAACGTAACCCAAAGGGCCGCATATCCTCTGGCAAAGAATGAAGAACAGCGGTTTGAAAATTCGCCAAGGACGAAAGCGGTTTGCTCAGGAAGCCATCTGCACCCACCTCGAGCGAAAGATCCTTTTTCGTAT
>JAHEGL010000271.1 GCA_024645145.1 Planktotalea sp. | reverse complement strand
CTCGCAAAGGCGCAATTGCACATTTTATTCTTGAGCGATGGCTGAGTGATAGACTTGATTAACTCTACCGCGCTATGGAATCTAGATAACTTACAAAAGATGCGAGCAGGTTTTATGAAGTTTTCTACCAAAGAAGGTATTGAAGCGTCGATGGCAGATGCGTTCGCGCTTTTTGCGGACTTTGATCAATTTGAACGTTCCGCGCTCCGCCGGGGCGCACAAGTTCGGCGTACCGATTCGTTGAAACGTAAAGATGTCGGCATGTGTTGGGACGCGGGTTTCAAATTTCGCGGCAAAGCGCGCAAAGTGTCTGCGGAGCTGATAGCAAACCATCCAAATGACGGCTACGAGATGGACATTCAAAGCCCTGATCTGAGCGCAATCGCCTCGCTTGAACTGATGTCACTGTCTAAAAGCCGAACACGCGCGACATTTTCTGTCGAGCTTAAGCCCAAAAGTCTGTCGGGTCGCTTGATGATTCAAACAATGCGCCCTGGTAAATCACGTTTGGGCAAACGTTATCGCATCAAGGCCTCTGATTTTGCGCGCATTATTGAGCGGCAGCATAAGTCGAACGTCAAAGCGTAGTCGTTTATGAATCGCGCTCTTTGGCACGCGGGTATGTGCCAAGGATTGTGATTTCGCTGGTGAAATAGCTTAGTTCATCAAGCGCGCGTTTGACGTTTTCATCCTCGGGGTGGCCCTCGATGTCTGCGTAAAACTGCGTTGCAGTGAAATGGCCGCCAACCATGTAGCTTTCAAGCTTGGTCATGTTCACGCCATTTGTCGCAAAACCACCCATAGCTTTATAAAGCGCGGCAGGCAGGTTGCGCACGCGAAAGATGAAGCTGGTCATCATACCTGTGTCACCACGGGTGCTTAGGTCTTCATCGCGCGACATGACCAAGAAGCGTGTCGTGTTATGGCCGTGATCTTCGACATTACGGGCAAGCACATCGAGCCCATAAATCTGCGCAGCGATCTCGCTCGCAAGGACACCGCTTGTTCTGTCACCGCTGTCTTGCAACTCGGCTGCAGCGCCAGCGCTATCGGCTGCGGCTTCTGGCTTTATTCCATGTTTATTTAAGAATGCAGCCGCTTGAGGCAACAACACCATATGCGCGCGCACTTTTTTGATGTCGCTCAGTGTTGTTCCCGGCAACGCCATCAAGCTGATGCGCACACGTGTGAACGCCTCGTCTACAATATGCAGGTCAGAACTTGGCAACAGGCGGTGAATATCTGCAACCCGCCCGTAGGTTGAATTCTCGACCGGCAACATCGCGAGTTCAGCGTCTTCGTTGTTCACTGCGTTGATTACATCTTCGAATGTGCGGCACGGAAGTGATTCATATTCGGGAAAATTATCCACGCAGGCTTCATGAGAGTAGGCTCCGAGTTCGCCCTGAAATGCGATCTTTTTGCTCATAGCGCCTACTCCCTTAAAATCTGCCAAACTCGGGCGTTTCGTCGCGGGTTCTACACCTTGCTTTAACCTCTTTAAAGCCATAGATACGCGCCCAACGATATACATTGGAATGAGCCTCATGTTTGACACGATGACCCTAACCAAGATCCTCGGCGCTTTCTGCGGATCTTTGCTGATTTTCCTTCTTGGTAGCTGGGCTGCTGAAGAGCTTTTCCATACCGGCCATGGCCATGGTGACGGTGAGCACCTTGCTGGCTATGTTATCGAAGTTGAAGGTGCTGACGAAGTTGAAGAAGTTGAAGAAGTCGATTTCGCGGAATTGATGGTTGCGGCAGATGCCGTCAAGGGTGAGAAAGTCTTTGGCAAGTGCAGAGCCTGCCACAAGCTAGAAGACGGCGCGAATGGCACAGGTCCACACTTGTTTAACACTGTGAACCGCGACAAAGGCTCGATAGAGGGCTTTGGATATTCGTCCACACTGGCTGCCATGGAAGGTGTATGGGGCTACGATGAGCTGAACGCATTCTTGTTGAACCCTAAGGGTTACGTTCAGGGTACAAAGATGAGCTTTTCTGGCCTGAAGAAAGATACAGACCGCGCCAATTTGATCGCGTATCTTGAGACAATCAAGTAAGGTAGATTAGCCTGGTAGATTATAAAAAGCCGCTCAGCCTGGTGCTTGAGCGGCTTTTTCTTTGTTGAAACGCTTGATTTTGGCCCAACACACGCTCAGTTCACAAGCAGTTCAATATTCAACGCTTGAATGTGACGCGTGCAGCGCATTAGCTATGTTACAACAGTGATACGCATGCGTGTGACAGCTATTGGGAGACTTTGATGACAGATAAATTTCCAAAGACTGAGTTAGTCCTGAAACGTCGTGATGTCATTAAAGGGATCGCAGCGACCGGTGCCGGTCTTGCTATTGGATTGCCCGCCGCTATGGCGCAGGCCCAAGAGGCCGAGATGATTAAAAGCCACGGCTATTCGTTTTTTGGTGATTTAAAATACGCTCCTGATTTTACCCATTTTGATTACGTGAACCCCAACGCGCCTAAAGGGGGCCAAATCACACTTAGTGCACGCGGTACTTTTGATGGTTTCAATCGTTGGGCTTGGCGTGGAAACCCTGAGACTTATTCGAGCGTTATTGGCGAGTCTATGTTTGCCGAAATGCCCTGGGGCGGTGGGGCGCCAGCGGATTCGTTGACGGATGCTTACGGTTTGATTGCTCAGGAAATCGAATATCCCAAGTCCAAAGAATGGTGTGTTTTTCACATGCGTAAGGACGTTGTGTTTCGCGATGGGTCACCGCTTCGTGCACAAGACGCCGCCTTTACGCACAACCTGT
>JAHEGL010000267.1 GCA_024645145.1 Planktotalea sp. | reverse complement strand
GCTCTGTGGGTTCTCCGCCCCCAATGCAGCAAGATCATAAGAGTCGAGCATTCCAAGGATTTGCCCAACCGTCAAAGCACCAGATGAGGGCGGCCCCATTCCACAAACCTCATGTCCGCGATAGCTCGCACAGACGGGTGCACGCTCTTTAACGTCATACCCTCTCATGTCAGCCATGCTTAACACGCCGGGGTTTCCCGTGGTATTTCGAACCGTCCTCACAATATCTCGCGCGATGGCACCGCTATAAAAATTCGTCGTCCGGTTTTGCGCAAGGTCGCGCAATGTCTCTGCATAATCTGGGTTGCGCAGCACTTTGCCCTCTTTCAAAGGCGCGCCCAATGAATAGAAATACGCAGCCGCGCCACCAAACCGCACAAGACGATCCGCGTCGCGTGCTATCATTCCAGCCAAGCGCTGGGATACTTTGAACCCACCAGCGGCAAGCGCAATGCCGTCCTCGAACAGCGTATCCCATTTTTGATTGCCCCATTTCTGATGCGCGTGCTCCATCAGCGCTGGCGTGCCTGGCACCCCAACAGAGCGCCCACCGACCGCAGCATCCCAGAACTTCAAAGGGTCGCCATTCTCATCCTGAAACAGGCGCGGCGTGGCCTCAGCAGGTGCCGTTTCGCGACCATCAAGTGTGGTGAGCGCACCGCTCTCGGCGTCATACCAGACAAGAAATGCGCCACCACCAAGACCAGAACTTTGTGGCTCGACCAAACCAAGTACCGCTTGCACCGCCACCATCGCATCCGCAGCCGTCCCACCACGCGCAAGCACCTTTGCACCTGCTTGCGACGCTAAGGGATTGGCGGCAACAATCATCCAATCCTGCGCTTCAACTGGCACACCAGCCGCTTTGGAATTGAGTGAAGTCGTCGTCTCAGGTTGCACTGCATCCGCAGCGTCTTGAGCGAGCACAGCAAAGGGCGCAAGCAGCGCCAATCCTGTTGAAATCAACTTCTGGCGCATAGTCTTGTCCCCCTAGATCCGTTTTATAACATGCCTGGCACAACCTGATCCGGTGGGCGGTGCCCATCCGCAAAGGTCTTGATATTAATGATCACTTTCTCGCCCATTTCTAGACGACCTTCCTGCGTCGCCGATCCCATATGCGGCAACAGCACAACGTTTGGCAGCCCTTGTAAATCGGGGTTCACTTCGGTTCCGTGCTCGTACACATCAAGCCCCGCCCCCGCGATATCACCGGCCTTTAGCATCCGCGTCATCGCGTTTTCATCAATCACTTCACCCCGCGAGGTGTTGACCAACACCGCACTCGGTTTCATCAGTTTCAAACGGCGCGCATTCAAAAGGTGGAAGGTCGAAGGCGTGTGCGGGCAATTCACCGAAATCACATCCATCCGCGCGACCATCTGATCAAGGCTTTCCCAATAGGTCGCCTCATGCGCGTCCTCGACTTCAGACCGCAAACGACGCCTATTGTGGTAATGGATTTGCATCCCGAATGCCCGCGCCCGCTGCGCCACGGCTTGTCCAATGCGTCCCATTCCTAGAATGCCCAGACGACGCCCACTCACGCGTCCACCCAGTAAAGCGGTCGGAGCCCATCCGCCCCATTCACCAGATTGCATAACGCTTAGCCCCTCAGGGATGCGTCGCGTCACTGCCAATAACAACGCCATTGTCATATCGGCCGTGTCATCTGTCAGTACACCAGGCGTGTTCGATACCAAAATACCCCTTTGGCGCGCCGTGGCGACGTCAATGTGATCGACGCCAACACCATAGTTTGCAATCAACTTCAAACGCGGGCCTGCCCTTGCAAGCAAGGCTGCATCGATTTCGTCAGTGACCGTAGGCACCAAAATATCAGCTGTTTTGACCGATTCACTCAACTCAGCCCGCGACATCGGGGCGTCATCATCGCGCAAGCGTACATCGAACAGCTCTTTGATCCGTGTCTCCACCGCCTCCGGTAGGCGTCGCGTCACGACAACACTTAAGCGTTCTGATGGCATCTTGCTCTCCTTGCGGCTTTTCAAACAGGCTATTGACGTGCAGAGTGCCTAAAAGCGCCGCCACCTACAAGAAGCAAGGCGCAATAATATTACGCAGTCAAAAATACAGGCCTGTCAATGAAACCATTTGCGACGCTTTTGCGAGCAGGCATGCTCGCACTTATAGCAGCAACTGCCAGCGCGTCAGAGCGCGGGGCAGTGACCAATTTGCCTTTGCCACGATACGTTTCCCTAAAAGCGAGCGAAGGAAACGTGCGCCGCGGACCATCGCTCAGCCATCGTATCGACTGGGTCTTCAAACGTCGCGACATGCCCCTAGAGATCACTGCAGAACACGGCCACTGGCGGCGCGTGCGCGACCGCGATGGCGCAGGCGGTTGGGTACACTACTCTTTGCTTTCCGGCACACGCTACGTGCTGATTGAACAAGATATGCTGGCTCTCTATCAACGCGCTGATCCCGCGACACCTGTTATGGCCCGTCTCGAACACGGCGTTATCGCGCGCCTTGGGAAATGCGGTCCCGCTTGGTGTCGGCTTACATCCTCAGGCTACAAAGGCTGGGCTCCAAAATCATCACTTTGGGGCGTTAAGCCAGAAGAACTACGCGAATAACGTGCACCCTTCCTTTCTCTGAAAATATCCTAGGGGGTCTGGGGGACTAGTCCCCCAGCCGGTCGGATCGCACAGCGATCCGAAACAATCACCTGCAATAACTGCCAGAGCGATAGCGCGCCGTATCAAAATGAAAATGGTCCTGATGGAAGCGATCGGCATTTGGCCCTAAAACTGTTCCAAACGG
>JAHEGL010000248.1 GCA_024645145.1 Planktotalea sp. | reverse complement strand
ACCCGAAGACAAGTGAAAAGTTGATCAGGGATGCGTTCGCCTATGGTGAGCGCATGCATGAAGGTCAGTACCGTCATTCGGGCGAACCCTATTTCACACATCCTATTGCTGTGGCAAGTATCCTAGCTGATCAAAAGCTTGACGATGCCACGCTGATCACCGCACTTTTGCACGACACGATTGAAGACACGAAGTCCACCTATGGTGAGGTTGCTGACATGTTCGGCGATGACATCGCCAAGCTTGTGGATGGGGTGACAAAGCTCACAAATTTGCAGCTCAGCTCCAGCGAAACCAAACAAGCCGAGAACTTTCGTAAGTTGTTTGTCGCGATGGCCGAAGACCTGAGGGTCATCTTGGTTAAGCTGTCGGATCGATTGCATAATATGCGCACGATCAAAGCAATGAAGCCTGAAAAACAGGTCGTAAAAGCGCGTGAAACTATGGACATTTACGCCCCCCTCGCGGGGCGCATGGGTATGCACTGGATGCGCGAAGAGCTTGAGGACCTCGCGTTCAAAGTTCTAAATCCCGAAGGGCGTGCATCAATCATTCGCCGCTTTATCCGCTTGCAGAAAGAAACAGGCGATGTGATTCACAAGATCACAGGCGATATGCGCAAAGAATTGGGCGAACATCAAATCGAAGCTCAGATTTATGGGCGTGCCAAAAAGCCTTACTCGATCTGGCGTAAGATGCAGGAAAAAGAGCAAGGGTTTTCCCGCCTCTCTGACATCTATGGCTTTCGCATTATCACGCAAAGCGAAGAGGACTGTTATCGCGCATTGGGTATCATCCACCAGCGCTGGTTCGCTGTGCCTGGTCGCTTCAAAGATTATATCAGTCAGCCTAAGACGAATGGCTATCGCTCTATTCACACGACTGTTTCAGGGCGCGATGGGAAACGCGTTGAGGTGCAAATCCGCACCCAGCAAATGAACGATGTGGCCGAAGCGGGTGTTGCGGCGCATTGGTCTTACCGCGATGGAATCCGGTCTCAAAACCCCTTTGCGGTAGATCCAGTAAAATGGGTGGCAAGCCTGAATGAACAGTTTGGCGCAGAAGATGATCACGAGGATTTCCTCGAAGCTGTCAAGCTTGAGATGTATTCAGATCAGGTCTTTTGTTTCACCCCAAAGGGCGAGGTCGTAAAACTGCCACGCGGCGCGACACCGCTTGATTTTGCTTATGCGATTCACACGCGCATCGGCAGTGCTTGTGTCGGTGCGAAAGTTGATGGGCTGCGCGTGCCACTTTGGACGCGTTTGAAGAACGGTCAATCTGTAGAGATCGTGACTGCGGAAGGACAGCTGCCGCAGTTTAATTGGTTGGATATCGCTGCGACGGGAAAGGCCAAAACGGCGATCCGTCGCTCTTTGCGTGAACAAGATCGTGACCGCTTTATAAAGCTTGGCGGCGAACTTGCGCGCGCGGCGTTTGAAAATGTAGGGCGCAAAGCAACAGATAAAGCGCTGCGGACAGCTGCAAAAACGCTCCGGCTTGGTGCGAGCAAAGATGTGCTTGCCGAACTTGGGGCGAGCATGATCACGGCCAATGAAGTCGTGCGCGCAGTGTATCCGGAGCTTGTCGAAAAGACCGACGCGAATATCGACAGTGCGCGCGCGGTTATCGGACTTGAGCATGGCCAGGCGCATGAGCGCGCGCTGTGTTGTCAGCCGCTTCCCGGTGAGCGGATCGTTGGTATTACCCAGCGCGGGCGTGGCGTTGTTGTGCATGCAATCGACTGCCAAGCGCTGAGCCAGTTTGAGGATCAAAACCAGCGTTGGGTTGATCTACAGTGGCAGGCAGGCACGCATCCCCCCATCCACGTGGCGCGACTTGACGTTACGATAGGCAATGACGCAGGGGTGATGGGACGGATTTGCACATTGATTGGCGAGCAAGGAGCCAATATCTCAGATCTTGCGTTTATGGATCGCAAGCCGGACTTCTACCGTTTGCTCTTGAGCGTGGACTTACGTGATGCGGAGCATTTGCATTCTATCATTTCAGTCCTTTCAGCCGAAGATGATGTGGCAGAAGTGGCGCGTCATCAAAATCCAAATGACGCAGACAAAAGCGTCACCGAGATAGGATCGCACCTTGGTTTTCAAACGCCGGGATAGACGCAACTGGCTCAGAGCGATCTGGGAAGTCATCTACCCCAAGGGTGGATGGACGCGTGCGTTCCACTACGTGAAGCACCGTGTGCGCCGCCTGCCAGATTCGCCAGAACGCATTGCGCGCGGCATTTTCGCGGGCGTTTTTACATCTTTCACGCCGTTTTTTGGATTGCACTTTGTGGTCTCTGTTCTGCTGGCGCGCGTCATAAACGGCAATTTGTTTGCCTCAATCCTCGCGACGTTTTTTGGCAACCCTTTAACCTTTGTGCCGATAGCCTATTCATCTCTTAAAACGGGCTACTGGTTGACAGGAATGAACGTAGATTCAGATCCTGTACGTCACGGTCTTGGTGAAATGTTCTACAGCGCCAGCCACGATTTATGGTTCAATTTCAAAGCACTGTTTAACAATAAGACTCCGGAATGGGCAGGGTTGATCGAGTTTTATAACGATGTGTTTTACCCCTATATGATCGGCTCTTTGATACCGGGCGTACTGTCGGGTTTGGTGTGTTACTACCTGTCGGTGCCGGTTATCCGAGCCTATCAAAAACGCCGTAACAAAGGCGTGCTCAAAGCGCGTCTTGCGCGTTTGAAAGAAAAAGCGGCAGAAAAGAGCGCCAAGAAAGCCGCGGAAAAAAGTTAGATCGCACTGGCCTTAGCGGCCCATCGCTTTAC
>JAHEGL010000236.1 GCA_024645145.1 Planktotalea sp. | reverse complement strand
CGCAGACAACTTTTCGTAATCGCTCGCAATCACATCCAACGCTTCAAGGACTTGCGGCTTGAGCGCGGCTTCCATCGCAGCAAGCGACATGTTCGCCTGCTCGTCTTCATCATCGTCGTCATCTGATGCAATCGGGTTACCGTCCGCATCAAGTTCCGTGCCGCCTTCCGCCTTCGGTGCCGTCGCTGAATTTGCTGCAGTGGGCACAACAGGCGTTGTTTCTTCCTCGCCCATCTGATCACCGAAAGTCGCTTCAAGGTCGATCACATCGCGCAGTAAAATGTCTTCAGACAAAAGTTCGTCGCGCCAAATTGTAATCGCTTGAAACGTCAAAGGGCTTTCGCAAAGCCCTGCGATCATCGTGTTGCGACCTGCTTCAATGCGCTTCGCAATCGCGATCTCGCCCTCACGCGAGAGCAACTCAACAGAGCCCATCTCACGCAAGTACATGCGAACGGGGTCATCTGTGCGGTCTAGCTTTTCTGAAGTGCCTGCAGAGACGGCGACATCTTTGTTCGTGCCCGCCGCGACAAGATCCGTTGTACCCTTGTCTTCTTCTTCATCTTCTTCGGTGACTTGGATCCCCATTTCAGACAACATCGACATCACGTCTTCGATCTGATCGGAGCTCACCTGATCCGGCGGCAATACAGCGTTAAGCTGATCATATGTGATGTAGCCGCGCTCTCTCGCATCGGCGATCATCTTTTTAACGGCAGTTTGGCTCATATCGAGCGTATGTGCCGTGTCCTGATCGTCAGATTTACGGTCATCATTGTCCTTGGCGGCCATGCAGATGCTCCCTTTTGAGGCGTTAACCTCGAATTGCGGCGACTTTGTCGTTTGGGTCTTCAGGCGAATGGCTGATTCGCTTGAAACGAATCATAGTACTCTGAAGTGATTCGAAAACCCGTCTACCCTGATTTCTTTACCTATTCCTCACCAAAATGCCAATTCATGGCACTTTAGGAACATTCAATTTTTCCAAAAGCGCGTCAAATGCGCTTTTTTCGTCCCGACTGATTCGCGCGCCGTTTGGTGCGGTGTCATATTCGGCCTTGTCTTCATGCTCGCTGCGCATCGCGAGGTTACGCGCCTGAGCAGCTTGTCCCAAACGCCAAGTGACGCTTTCATCGGCGAGCCCCACAAGATCTTCCGCCGCTTCAGCAACTTCAGCACTTAACCCCTGCTCTGCTTCTAACTTGGCGAGTTCTTCAGAAATGGTCATCAACGCCATCTCTGTATCGCCCGGCTTTCGCACACAGGGAGTGATAGCCACATGGCCTGCGTTGAGCAGCTTTTCAAGGTTTTCAAACCCGCGCGCGTCGATAATCTTATCACGCAACGCGACTGCGCCCAAATCCGCATGGCTCAAAACCAGCCCAAGCAGTTCGTTATGCTCTTGGGTGCTCAGGCTTAGCTCTTCCAGCTGCCCCTCAAATTCTGAAACAACGCTCGGAGTGCAAATCAAGCTTGCAATGATCACGGCCTCACGCATCTGGCGCTGCGTATCTTCGCCCGCCCCTGCAAGAAGCGAGGCTTTTGTATCAGCCGTCGCTTTGGTTGGCGCTTTTTGACGCCAGTCCCCTTTCTTCCAGTTGTTCTGCGTAAAGCCACCCCCTGCGCCAGAGCGGAACAACTGCCAGCGCATATCTTTTATCGCTTGTCCATAATGCGAGCGGATCGATGGATCGCGGATCAACATGATCTTCTCGCGCAAGGCCTTGTCGAGTGCAGCCTTGCGTTCAGGGCTATCAAAATTTCGACCCTCAGTCTCTCGGTCCCAAAGCAGCTGCACCATGGGCATCGCTGCATCCAACACACTTTGCACAGCATCAGGCCCGCTGGCACGGATCAAATCATCGGGGTCTTTGCCATCCGGCATAAGCGCAAACCGCAGACTTTTGCCCGCCTCAAGCAAAGGGAGCGCCAAATCAATCAAACGTTGGGCCGCACGCAGACCTGCTTTGTCACCATCCAGCGCGATGATCGGCTCGTCCGAAATGCGCCACAACAGATGCAACTGATTGTCCGTAATGGCTGTGCCAAGGGGGGCAACACAGGCCCCAAAACCACCCTCCACCAAGGCTATAACATCCATATACCCTTCTGTGACGATCAATGGCGCGCCTTTTCCAGCGGCCTCGCGCGCGGGACCGTGGTTGTAAAGGCTGCGTCCCTTATCAAACAAAAGCGTTTCGGGAGAGTTAAGATATTTCGCGTTGTCATTAGGGTCCATGGCGCGCCCGCCAAAGGCCGCACAGCGCCCCCTTGCATCACGAATGGGAAACATGATGCGATTGCGAAACGTATCATACGGTTTGCCACCCTTGCTGGATGGCTTGCCAAGTCCAGCCGCAAGTATCTTCTCAGGCGAAACACCTTTGCCGCTCAAGTGATCCCAAAGCCCTTGCCAAGCATCTGGCGCAAACCCGATCTCAAACCGATCCAACGCAGCGCCGACCAAGCCACGCCGCTCTAAATAGCCTCGCGCCTCAGCACCGCCGCCGGTCCGAAGTTGCAGCCGGAAAAACTGCACCGCTTGCTCCATCACATCTGCGAGTTCTGTGCGCTCATCCGCTTTTTGCTGCGCTTGCGGGTCGCGTTTGGGAACTTCTAAACCAGCTTCCCCTGCGAGAATTTCAATCGCCTCCATGAAACCAACATTCTCGGTCTCACGCACAAATGAAATCGCGTCGCCTTTGGCCTGACACCCGAAGCAATAATAAAAACCCTTGCGATCATCGACATGAAAAGACGCAGATTTCTCTTGGTGAAACGGGCAAGGCGCCCACATATCACCCTTGCCCTGATTGGAC